>JAAEPW010000973.1 GCA_024232355.1 Chloroflexota bacterium
GCCCACGGCCGGATTCTTTGGCAAGTTCTATCTGTTCTCAGCGGCGATCAAAGCCGACCTGATCTGGCTGACAGTTATTGGCGTGATGAATTCTTTTGTCTCGGTCTATTTCTATCTGCGGGTGATCAAGGTCAGTTTCTTCGACGCCTCCGACGAAACCTTCGCGAGAGTCAAACTGACGCCATCGATCGTGCTTGCTTTGGCGATCACCGCGATTGCGACACTTGGTATCGGTTTCTTCCCACACCAGTTGCTGCGCCTGTCCCAGGCGGCAATCTTCGGCCTGCCGTAGGCGGGTCCACGTACAGCAACCTTGCCTCGTACGGCAAGCCAGTGTTGCTGTATCGGACAGTCTAACATTCCACATAGGCAAATGTGACTTGTGCAAGCCGCTTGGTCGCGCTATATTCCTGTGTAGGATGATACGATGAAGAGGGACAGCACAGACATCTTGGCTATTGGTCTTATTGGGTATCTGTGTGCCTGCGCTCTCGTACTGGCACAGCCCAGTCGGCCAGATGCTCGGCGTATTTGCGACTATTCCATCGGGGAGTTACCATCAATTCCAGAACAAGATATTGATGTCGGCTACTGGGCTCTGGTGATCGCCAAGGAATGCGACAGTGCTGTGGACATCGACAGTTATCTGCACACGCTCGACACTATGGCCGCAAATATCCAATACATGGTTGGACCGCGAGCCGGAGATATGGTCCGTTTCGCCATGACGAAGATGTACCAGTTTGATCACGGCGAGTGGAACGGAAATCAAGCCTTTTCCTACGACCTTGACGATCCCATGGGAGAACAGCCGGGCGCGAGGTTGCTGACCACCTATCTTGATACCCGCAAAGGCAACTGTGTGAGTATGCCGACATTGTTCCTGGCGCTAATGGAGCGAGTCGATCCTGAAATACCGTTTCACGGTGTAACTGCGCCACTTCATTTGTTTTGTCGGTATCGTGATCGCCAGACTGGTGAAGTCTGGAATGTCGAGACAACGAATGGTGGGAATGGAATGCGCGAAGTGTGGGTTATAGAGCAATTCGGGATACCGCAAGTCGCAATTGATAGTGGTGTCTATATGCGGGACTTCTCTAAGAAGGAGTTCGTATCCCAACTTATCAGCCTCATTGTAAGGAAATACCGAAACGCGGGTGAGTACGATAAGGCACTGAAGTATGCGGAGTTAATACTTGAGCTAAACCCGAGGTCGTTGGCCGGGATCATCCATAAAGGCGGTCTTCTGGCGTGGCTCGGCCATACTCTTCACGAGCGTATATTCAAGATCGAGAATCGTCGCCCAACCCCTGAAGAACACCGGAAATTAAGGCTTTACGAGCGCGAGTCTGAATCGTATATAATGAGAGCAAAGTCTCTCGGCTGGGAACCTGAGACTCCGGAGTCTCGGGAGCGGTATCTCAAGACAGTTGGAGAGGCGAAGAAGGACAACTTAGAGTAAGTGGGGTTCATTGTGAAGAGTAAACCCATCAAGCAGATCGTGGCAGTAGGCTTCCTCGTCGTATTCCTGTTACCACTTGTGGCCGAGGGTCGATTCATTTCGGTTGACCCGAAGGCTAGTAAGTTTCCCGGAGTCAGCCCTTATGTTTATGCTCTCAATAACCCGTTAAAGCTTGTGGATCCACAGGGGGCTGAACCGGTCAAGGCTTTGTTCGGATCGCCGAACATGGCCGCCAGTGTTCTCCGAAGCGTGCCGGCTGGTTCTGAACAGACGCTTCTACGTTGTCTGAACAACAATACAAATCCGTTCCTCAGCGGTGGCCAGGGCGTGAAAGGCAGGTACGTGGGTTCAGTGGGGGGCGGTGCAGTAGATATGCTTCATTTCACTCGTGCTGCGGCTGAAGTCCACAATCGATCACAGGGGGGTGGTCTCCTAACCAAACTTGCCTTGGTTGCCGGAGTGCAGATTGCCGGAGTAGGTATTGAAATCGATCAAGCTTCTAGCGATGATCCAAATATCAGGCATAGCGCCTTCTCATCTGAGGATGTCGGTAGTAATGCTCTTGGGGCGGCATTTGGTGCCGTCTACGACCCCGACAAGCCTCTCTGGAGTCAAGTTCTCGCGTTTCTCAAAGCGAGTGGTGCAATTTCTGAGGAGGAGTACAAGAGTCTGTACAGCGAGCAGTACCAAAGCATGCCGGATACTGAGGAGGAGGCTCGCGAGCGCTATCGAGACGAGAACGAGAATCCCTACGATGCCTCAAACGGCAACGCCCCCTAATTGCAGGTAGGCAGTTTAGAGATGCGGTTAGTTCAAAAGTGTGTGCAGCAGCGCACAGGCTCTCTATCGGGACCGCTCGTCCTGATCCTGTGTGGGCTGCTCGTGGCCTTGACGACGTTGGTCGTATCATGCACCGGTGATGTCTGTGGCGATATATGGGATCGGTCTCCGGCACAACTCTTGCAGGAGAACCAATGCGTTATGCTGGCTCAGTTTGACGGGATCGATACGTTGATAGAGCTTGGAACGCTGGACTATCTGGGTGCTGAATCGGACTTCGTTCTTGTAAGCTACTCTTTTTCCTTGGTGCAACCCTTGCGTTCGCCCGATGAGAACTCTTGGCATCTTTGGAATTGCGAGCGTAGCAAGGCAACATACACTACTATCCTTGGGTTTGATCCGGGCGATACTGTTCTGGTATATGGAAGTCGAGTTGAGACTAGTGATGATCTCTTCTTAGTCCTGTCTCCGATGGCTCCTCAGGGCGACCTGGGTCGCATCCTTCAGGGCAAGTCACCACAGCTTGACTGGAACACAAGGGCCGTCGACTCCACACTGGCAGTGGCAATTGGTCAATCGGACGCCTTGAAGGAGCTTCTTGCGGTGATTCAACTTCGCGGTGAGATTGTGCTCTATTGTCCGGAGGAATTCTGTCTGACCATGAAGGATTTCCACAAGGGGCGTTTGTGCTACTATGATTCCTTGGGAGTTGGGCACCAGGTGAGTTCCACGGAGTATCTCCGGTCGCTCATAGATGTTGGGTCGCGTTAGAAACCTCGTGGGACTGAACAGCCAGGACCGCGCTTTCCTGAACAACCAATCAGGGGACGACAGCCAGACCCAAGGAGACCAGGACGAAACGAACGGCGGCAGTTAAACTCGCAGGAGCATCTCTGATACTCTTATCCATTGCGGTGGCAGTATCATTTGTGTGCCTTGGCGATGAGGCCGATCATTACCGTGAAATTTTCTCGCGGGTTGAGCTTGGTATGTCCAAGAACGACCTGACGGTTGCAGTCGGTCCTCCTCTTCTAGTCGATACTACTGACTTGACCTATGAAGTCTGGACATATGATGTTCCTTCCCTGTATGCTGAGAGACCACGTTGTTTCTTCAGAATTGGGGACAGTATCCTCGTGAGATTTGCGTGGGAACCGATTGATACGTCGCTTGTTGTTGACGATCCTGAAGACCACGGAGCTCGAGGAGCGACGCCAACAGACGATTAGAGAGGCGGAGGGCATTCACGATCCAAGCTTCACTCTGATTTGTATCTTCTACTACGTAGTCATCTTTGGCGGCGTCGTGCTCTGGCGACGAATTAGGCGTCCACCCGTAAATGCGGAGTTGAGCGGTTGAGGAAAAGGTACGTCCTGCTAGGGGTATTGGTGATACTTATCATCATTGCTGTCTACACGTTTTATCCTTATCGGATGAACTATGTATCGATTCAGGTAAAGGAGCTGCCACAACCTAACCCGACTACGTATGTTTTTGCGGTACCGGTATCGGAAGTACACGAACGGGTGTACTATGGAATACGGAGCGGTTGGCGGTCAAGGGACAAATTCTTCGGATCGCTTGGATTTGTCACAATCCCGTGGCGCGGCACAACAGACACGGTTGGTTTCTTCGTAGAAACGAAGGACGAGGCTTCCTTTGGCAAGCGAGTCTTCAACGATCCGGCGAACGATAACGATTTGTTTCTGCGTCGCAGTGGATCATCAATTGCATCCCGAACCTATTTTGCGTTGGACGAACCTCTGCCGTATGAGACGGAGTTTCAAATCCACTTGGAACCAATCGGCACCGATTCGACGCAAGTCACTGTGGTATCTCTGAACCCGGCAGTGCTGAAAGGGGTCGGTGGACTGGGGCCTCACGGCTATTACCCGGCGGAAATCGCCGTTGAACCCTCGACAATTGAAGAGTACACAATATTGCTCTACATAGGTCATGTTCTGGGCGATACATCCATGCCGGAATTGAAGTTGCCCGGGGACTAGTCAGATCAGTGTTCAGTCCCGTAGATACCGCCTCGAACCCGCTGTCAGTAACTAGTGATCTAGTTTGTCCTTGCCGTTGGCTACCGGCGGTGGGATCGGGTACCGGCCCGTGAAACAG
The DNA here is from genome assembly GCA_024232355.1 of Chloroflexota bacterium. The sequence goes on from JAAEPW010000973.1 coordinate 4,367, forward strand.
CCGTGGCAGAAAGTCGTGTCGGGTAGTGACGGCATGGCCAGCATACCCTTGACCGATAGGTAACGCAGAGAGTCAACCCCGAGGTGTTCTTCC
>JAAEPW010000974.1 GCA_024232355.1 Chloroflexota bacterium
CAAACCAAGGCGGCGGTTGCCATATCCATTGGAGCCATTACCAGCATGCCTTCGATTGAAGCAGCCTCCTGAATCATTTTCTTCACCATACCAGGGACTGAATCAGGGTGTTCAAGTACGTCCACATGGCCAGTTGACTGAGGGGTAGCGGCGGGACAGTCGATGACTAGCTGCGTGGTATCGAGACGCAGTGACCAGGAATTAACAGGCTCGCCTTGCTGCAGATCCAACGCAATAACTCCTGCGGTAGGCAGTGCAGACGATGTCGCGTTTGATGCGCCAGCTACCGGAGCCTGCAGACTGGTGGTCGTGGCTGGTGCGGCTCGAGTCATCGAATCCGTTCTAAAATCCCTGCACTGAGGATGGGATTGTTGACAATCTCTCGAAAAGTGACCTTTCTGGTGGCAATAATAGCACTCCAGATCCGTTAAAGACGAGCGGGGTCGCGGTGCACCGCCCTGAAAGCGCTCGCTCGGACCGGATGCATAGTTTGGTGGAAACGACGAA
>JAAEPW010000975.1 GCA_024232355.1 Chloroflexota bacterium
CAAAATAGGTAAATTCTCCGTTTCAAGCCTGAAAATGGAGCAAACTGAGCGCCCCACGGTCAAGTATGGTGCTACCCGGCTTCGTCTCCGAAAGATATGTTGCCTATTTTTCTTAAGTTGACGCATATGCCCATCACGCCTCCCGCTGGGAACAGCATAAATGCCAGCGCATTGCCGATTTTGCCGCCCACTATGCAGGGTTGATCAAAGCACACGATCCTGATTGTATTGTGGGGGCGTACATGTGTCCTTGGACCCCTGCTGAATTTGATAACGCATTAACTCGCATTTTCGCCCAGGATTATGCCCTTTTGGCTCCAGCAATTGAGGTATTCACTCCGTTGATTTACGCACACAAAAGTGGTCGTGGGCCGAAATGGGGAAGAACCTACCTTGATCAATCATCCGCATTTGTCCCGGCAGAGCGCAAGGTGCAACTCATTTTGGATGCGCTCGATTTTCCGGACAGTCTGGAAGCGGTTGCGGCATCGCCTATACCAAGTTGGGGAATTCAGCTATTTGGCGGTGCGAACGTATTCAGTGATCCGGAAAAAGGTCGGGGGTTTGAGTTGGCTATTCAGAAGATGAGAAAAACACTCTCCGACAGCGAGTAAAAACACACCAATTGTAATGATGATCTCACATCCCGTGTAATCCAAGCTCGGGCAGTATTTTGCCTGATAATCCTGGAACGGTTGGTGGAACCCTCCCGCAGGTTCTGAACCTGCGGGAGGGTGGATTGGAGAGAAAATGCCATATCGAGGTGATGTATTCGTTCAAGGCCACTATTACCACGTCTACAACCGGGGCGCGGGGAAAGAGTTGATATTCTTCAACTCGGGCAACTATGAACACCTTTTGCGCCTGGTCAAGCGTTACTGTCGTCGGTATGGCGTCACCGTAATCGCATACTGTTTGATGCCCAACCACTATCACTTTTTCCTCCGGCAAGAGACTGACCAGCCCTTGTCCAAGTTTATCAACGTGTTATTCAATGCCTATGTGCAGGCAGTGAACCGGCAGCAAGGTCGCAAAGGTACCCTTTTCGAGGGCCGCTTTCGCCACGTGTGGGTGGATCGCGAGGCGTATTTGATTCATCTATGCCGCTATATTCACCTGAACCCGATAAAAGCGAACTTGGTGCCACGGATTGAGGATTGGCCATACTCGAACTACCTGGAATGGATCGGCCAAAGAACCGGCACCTTGAAAGATACAAGGTTCATCCATAATTATTTCTCAACCCCCAAAGCATATCGGCAATTCGTGGCCGATGATCAAGATATGACGCAAGCTCGTGGATCTATTACCAAGTATGTTTGGGATTAGCTTCTCTCAAGCTACCCTCCCGCAGGTTCTGAACCTGCGGGAGGGTGACCGGGTAGTTTGATGGTCCTGGTATTGGTAGCTATGGGGCTGTTTTCATACTATGTCTGGTTGGTGATGACAGATAGTCGGGGACGTTCCATATCGTGCCAGCCCTGCGAGGTGTAGAAACCTTGGCTACGTTATTACATTACACCATCTTTTTGCAAAGAGACTTTGCATTCGTGTAAATTCGTGAAATTCGTGGCTAAAGAAAAGTGTCTGCTAGTGAATCCTAACGCACACAGCGATCATTCTTCAAGCAGATACCGGTCAAAGAACCCCACGATATGCCGCTCATATTCCTCCGGCTGGGTCTGCGGCAGCCCGCCGTGACCGGCACCGGGAATCACGTACAGATCCTTAGGCTCGCCAGCCGCCGCGTATAGCCGGGGCGCATTCTGGGCAGAGATCACCTCGTCCAATTCACCATGTACGATCATCACTGCCCGCGGGCTGATGGCTCCGATGGCGTCGAGGGGCGATATTTGCCCCATGTCGATATCGGCTTCTCGCTCGCCAAACCACGCCACCAAGGGGGCAAAAGGAAAGGGCGGCAGGCCGGTGAGGGCTTTTAGACTGTCGCCGATGTTGTCCTCGACACTGGTAAAGGTGCTTTGTGCGATCACTGCCTTGATTTGGGGATAGCGCGCCGCTGCCAGGATGGCGGTCGCCCCGCCCATCGAGTGTCCCAACAGCCCCACGTGCTCCGCGCTGCACTCTGGCTGCGCGCTCAAGAAATCGAGCGCGCCCCCCACGTCGAGTGCTTCCAAGTATCCCAATGTGGTCAGATCGCCTTCGCTGTGACCGCTGTTGCGTAGGTCAAAGAGCAGCACGCCATAATCGTTGGCGACAAGCAGCGCGGCATCGTCCAATAGCTGTGCCCGGTTGCCGCCTATGCCGTGCACCAGGATTATCGTCGCACTATTCTGCGTCTCCACGTACCAACCCGAGAGGGTCAGCCCATCCTTTGATTCAAAGCGCACGTCGCGCCACTGTTCGATCCCGACGTCGGCGGGCGTCTGTTCGGGCAGAATGCGGCTTGGATGTACCAACCCGTACGCCCGTTGGTACGCCAATTGCACGCCGAGAACGGCAAAGGCGAGCAGTAGGGCGCTCAGCCCAAAGAGGGTGAGGTTGCGCCAATAAGATAGCGGTCGTCGCGGTATAAAGTGTATTTTCTCACACCTCGGTAGTGCGTTTTGAACGCACTTTTGATATCAGTACGAGAGTGCTCGCAAGATGCCAATGATTTCAATCATGGGCATCATTTTATGTTCGTTTTAACAGAAAAGCAAGTTTGTGGTGTGACCTTTTGCCTCTAACGGTGTTATTCTCTACGTAGCGCTAGTAGCCTGACAATATCACTTGGATTTGTTTGACTTTGTCAGGATAGTCAATTTTGGAGGTAGAGTTTTGAGAAAGCGAGTTGTTATCACTGGCCTGGGTGAGATCACTCCCCTAGGAAACGATGTGCAAACGACCTGGGACGCGCTTCTTGCCGGACGCAGTGGCATCGGGCCTGTTACCAGTTTTGATGTTTCTGATATAGAGGTGCAGATCGCTGCCGAGATCAAGGATTTCGATCCGGCGACGCTTTTTGGTCGGCGTGCGGCGCGCCGTAATGATCGGTTTACACTTTTGGCTCTGTATGCCGCACGACAGGCTATCGCCGATGCTGAATTGGATTGCGAAAATGAGGCTGGGCAGCATATTGGTGTGTTCATCGGGACTGCTATTGGTGGCATCATCTCTGTGTTAGAGAACCACGAAATTCTTCTCGATAAAGGCCCTCGCCGCGTGAGCCCCTTTATGGTGCCAATGATGATGCCCAATGGGGCTTCGGCCGCTGTCGCCATCGACCACGGTTTGCGAGGCCCTAATTTCTCGGTAGCTTCTGCCTGTGCCACGGGATCCCACGCGATCGGGGAGGCTGCAGAGGTGATCCGGCGCGGCCAAGCCGAGGTGGTGATCACTGGTGGGAGCGAGGCAGTTATTACGCGTCTCGCACTGGCTGCCTTTAAGAATATGGGAGCGGTTTCTACCCGCAACGACGAACCTCAGCGCGCCTGTCGTCCCTTTGACGCCGAGCGAGATGGCTTTGTTATGGGAGAGGGGGCGGGTGTCTTGGTGCTAGAGAGCCAGGAGCATGCGGAACAACGAGGGGCGCGTATCTATGCTGAGGTAGCCGGATATGGCGCTACTTCTGACGCTTATCACATCACTGCACCCGAAGACGATGGAACCGGTGCGGCCCGGGCGATGAAAGCGGCGCTCGAAAGCGCCGGGCTTGAACCCGAGGCCGTGGACTATATTAACGCCCATGGCACCAGCACTCCCCTCAACGACCGCATTGAGACGCGGGCGATTCGCCAAGTCTTTAACTCGCACTCTGACCGGCTGGTTGTTAGTTCCACCAAGTCTATGGTGGGACATTTGTTGGGCGCGGCTGGCGCTGTTGAGGCGATCTCTTGTGTCAAGAGCCTGGAGACCGGTTGGGTGCATCCCACGATCAACTATGAAAATCCTGACCCCGATTGTGACCTGGATTATGTCCCTAATCAGGCGCGTCAGGTGAATCCTCAGGTGGCTCTTTCGAACTCGTTTGGTTTTGGCGGACACAACGGGTGCGTCATTTTCCGTCGTTGGGAGGGAGGGAAATGACGGTTTGCGCGCACGTTGTCGGCTGGGGAAAATCTGTGCCAGCAAAGGTGTTAACCAATGACGACCTGGCACAGATGGTGGATACTTCTGACGAGTGGATCCGTACGCGTACGGGGATTGGCCAGCGGCACATCGCTGGCGAAGGTGAGACGACGTCCACGATAGCACTTCAGGCTGCCCGGCAAGCGTTGGAGGTAGCGGGCCTCAACCCGATGCAACTGGAACTTGTCATCGTTGCCACTGTCACTCCCGATTATCCGTTCCCGTCCACTGCTTGTCTGGTGCAGGATGCTTTGGGCGCTGTCCAGGCGGCGGCTTTTGACCTTTCGGCTGGCTGCACTGGCTTTATCTATGGGTTTAGTGTGGCTGCTAACCTCATCGCATCTGGCGCTTATCAGAATGCCCTGGTTATTGGAGCCGAGACCCTTTCCCGGATTCTCGACTGGAACGATCGAAATACCTGTGTCCTCTTTGGCGATGGTGCAGGAGCGGTTGTTCTTCAGGCGAATGGGGCGGATGGCGGAGTGCTTTCTACGGTTCTCGGCTCGGATGGATCTGGGGGTAATCTGCTTTACCTACCCGGTGGCGGCAGTCGTGATCCAGCTTCTCACAAGACCGTGAGTGAAGGATTGCATTACGTCAAAATGAAAGGGCGAGAAGTCTTTCGCTTTGCCACCCGTGTCATGTCGGCTGCGACACGGCAGGTGGTGGAGCAAGCGGGGGTAGAGCTTGAAGATTTGAAACTCGTCATTCCCCATCAAGCTAATCAACGCATCATCGAGTCTTCCACTCGTTCCCTGGGAATCTCGCCGGAAAAAGTTTTTAGTAATCTGGAACTGTACGGTAATACTTCGTCGGCCTCTATCCCTATTGCCCTTTGCGAGGCCGTAGAGGAAGGTCGTGTCAAACAGGGTGATCTGGTGGTATGTGTGGGATTCGGTGCCGGACTGACCTGGGGGGCGGCAGCCATTCGCTGGAGCTTGCCCCTGCCCCTGGGGCCACCCTCGCGCCAGAAACTGCTTCGGCGTCGATTGTCTTATATTTACGCTTCAGTGCGTTCGTCGGTGCTTCGATTCCTGCGCTGGCTCTTTTCTCGCTGGGTAAAGGAGTAAAACGGTTAATGGTCATGGATGCCATAAACGATAAAAAGGACACCCGCATCGAGGGGCTTGAAAGGTTGCGCGTTCAGGCCCATCAGGGGGGCGGGGAAAAGCGCATTGAGCGTCAGCATGCCAAGGGCAAATTGACTGCCCGCGAGCGGTTGCATCACTTGCTTGACCTGGGCACGTTCTACGAACTGGACGAGTTTGTCACTCACCGGGCGACCGACTTTGGGCTGGACAAGCGCCGTACGCTAGGTGACAGTGTCGTCACCGGATGGGGTGAGATAGATGGCCGGTTGGTGTATGTCTTTGCGCAAGACTTTACCGTGCTGGGCGGATCGGTGGGAGAGGTACATGGTCAAAAGATTTGCAAGGTGCTCGATTTGGCCTTGGAGAACGGTGCGCCCGTCATTGGGCTGGACGACTCGGGCGGGGCGCGCATTCAAGAAGGCGTGGATGCGCTGGCTGCTTATGGTGAGGTTTTCTACCGCAATGTGATGGCCTCTGGCGTCATCCCTCAGATTTCGGTTATTATGGGGCCGTGCGCTGGTGGTGCGGTCTATTCTCCCGCGCTCACGGATTTTGTTTTTATGACCGAGGGGACGGGGCGTATGTTTATCACTGGTCCTGCCGTGATCAAGACCGTCACGCGGGAAGAAGTCAGTTTCGAGGAACTGGGTGGGGCTGGAACCCACAATCAACTCAGTGGTGTGGCTCACTTTGCCTCGCCCAGTGAAGAAGATACCCTTGATCTGGTGCGGCGCTTGCTCTCCTACTTGCCTTCTAACAATGCTGACGATCCGCCCTGTATCTCGACGTCCGATCCATCGGATCGCATTGACGAGGTGTTGGATACCCTGGTGCCAGAAGATTCAGCGCAGGGCTACGATATGCAAGAAATCATCCGGCGTATCGTAGACGAGTCGATATTTTTCGAAGTTCAAGAGCAGTATGCGCCCAACTTGATCGTGGGCTTTGCCCGTATGGCCGGTCAGGTGGTGGGCGTTGTAGCCCAACAACCTCGTGCCCTGGCAGGCGTGCTCGATATAGATGCTTCTGACAAAGGAGCACGTTTCATTCGTTTTTGCGATTGTTTCAACATTCCGCTCCTCACGCTGACCGACACCCCCGGTTTCTTGCCGGGCGTGGCGCAGGAGCATGGTGGCATCATTCGTCACGGAGCCAAGATGATCTATGCGTATGCGGAGGCTAGTGTACCCAAGATATCGGTCGTCACCCGCAAGGCTTATGGTGGGGCCTACATCGTCATGAGTTCCAAGCACCTGCGTGGCGATGTTTGCCTGGCCTGGCCAGGAGCAGAGATCGCCGTGATGGGCCCCAAGGGGGCCGTCGATGTGGTCTTTAGCCGCGAACTCAAGGCAGCGGAGGACCGAGATGCTTTGCGGGAGGAATTGGTCCAGGATTATCGTGCCAAGTTTTCTACTCCTTATATCGCAGCGGCACGGGGGTATTTGGATGGCGTGATTATGCCTCGCGAGACCCGTCCCCGTGTCATCCGCGCTCTGGAGATGCTGCGAAACAAGCGAGTTCAGCGGCCGCCTCGCAAGCACGGCAATATGCCGTTATAGGTGAGTGGTGGTGGATAAATGAGTAACAAGGTACTGGTGGCAAACCGAGGGGAGATCGCAGTACGCGTACTGCGCACTTGCCGAGAACTCGGATTAAAGACGGTGGCCGTTTTCTCCGAGGCCGACCGGGAGGCTCCCCACGTCCGCTACGCCGACGAGGCGTATTTCATCGGTCCTTCATCGGCGCGGGAAAGCTATCTGCGGGGAGAACATATCATTCAAGTAGCGGTCGAGTCTGGTGTGCAAATGGTTCATCCGGGTTATGGTTTCTTGGCTGAATCGCCGGATTTTGCCCGGGCCTGCGCCGAGGCTGGATTGACCTTTGTCGGACCGAGTCCAGAAGCGATGGATCTGTTGGGTGACAAGACTGCCGCCCGTTGCGTGGCCGATGAATTAGGTATCCCCGTCATCGAGGGGTCTGCGTGCGCGTTGGACGACAGTGAATTGCTTGACGCTGCCGATCAAATCGGCTATCCGGCGATGCTTAAAGCGACTGCCGGTGGTGGCGGAATGGGCATCCGCGCAGCGGGTTCGCGGGCAGAACTGGAAGCGGCCATTCCCCTTGCTCGTCGGGAGGCGCAATCTGCCTTTAACGATGACGAGGTTTACCTGGAACGGTTGGTGGAGAACGCTCGGCACATCGAGGTACAGTTGTTGGGCGATACCAACGGAAACGTCATCCACTTGGGTGAGCGAGAGTGTTCCATTCAGCGTCGGCACCAAAAGCTGATCGAAGAGTCACCCTCGCGGGCAGTGAGCGATGATCTGCGGCAGCGAATTTGTGAGGCGGCCGTACGTATCGGGCAGGCTGTTGGTTACGTGAGCGCGGGCACGGTCGAGTTTTTGCTCGATCCCGAGGAAAACTTTTACTTTTTAGAGGTTAACCCTCGTCTGCAAGTAGAGCACACGGTCACCGAGATGGTCACGGGCGTGGATGTGGTCAAAGAGCAATTGCGTATCGCCGCTGGACGGGGATTGCGCTACGCTCAAATGGATATCAAACGCCGAGGATGGGCGCTAGAGTGTCGCATCTTGGCCGAGGACCCTATGCAGGGTTTCATCCCTTCTGTGGGACGTATCACACACTTGCGTCAGCCGGGAGGGCAGGGGGTCCGCGTAGACAGTGGTGTCTGCGAAGGTTTTACAGTCACTCCCTATTATGATTCGCTGCTGTCCAAACTGATTACTTGGGGAGAGACGCGGGGAGCGGCTATTGTGCGTATGCGGCGGGCGCTGGATGAATATCACATCATTGGCATCACAACGAATCTTGACTTGCATCGCGCGCTTTTGGATAGCCATCGCTTTTTTGGTGGACAGTTCCATACACGTTTTTTAGAAGAGCAGTTTTTGTCATCGGATACGGGTAGTGAGGATCGTCTAGCTGTGGCATTGACGGCCGCGCTACTCGATTATCAGCGCCGACGCGGGAGTAAAAGGGAGAAAGTCTCCCATACAAGCCGTTGGAAGATGTTGGGGCGCTGGGAATTGATGAAAGGATGGGGACAATGAGATACGTAATTACTGTTGAGGGAGAAACTTTCGAGATTGATGTCGGGCGCGAGGGTCGTGTGTGGGTCAACGACCGTCCGTATGATGTGGATTTCCAAGGACTGGATGGCCGCCCCGAATGTTCATTGCTAGTTGATCATCGCTCATACGAGGCGCACGTCGAACACTTGGCACAGGATGAGTGCCAAGTGACGATGGCCGGCCGACCGTATCGAGCCAGCTTGCAACAGGGAGGACGATCTAGTTCTCAGGACACTGTTGGGTCTTCAAACGTTGCTGACCTGGGAGAGGTATGCGCGCCCTTGCCTGGCTTGTTGGTGGCCGTGTCGGTCACAGAAGGACAGCACGTAATGTCAGGGGAAGTGGTGGCGATCCTGGAATCTATGAAAATGAACCTGGAGCTCTGTGCGCCGCGGGGTGGGATCGTGCAATCCGTGCATGTAACTCCGGGGATGGACATTGGACAGGGGGACGTAGTGCTAAATGTGATGTGAGAGTGCAATAAAGTCTGTTCGCGCTTTCTCCATCGGCACTATGATTTTTGACATGTGACAGCGCCCAGAACCCCTACGGCGTTCTTCATTTTGCGAGAAACAGCAAGAACGGGTTTTTGGGTCCTTTCAACAAGCTGTTTCTTATCAGACACAACGTATATCTGTAGATGCGTTGTGTCTGATCTGTTTAAATTTATGTTGCGAGTTGCCCATCCAGGCCAATCTTGCCTGCAACGCCCTTCATTGCTTCCAATACGATACCAATGTGTTCCCACAAGTCAACGCCCAGTTCCTCGGCGGCCAAGGCAATTTCCTCACGGTTGACCGCTGCCGCAAAAGCCCTATCTTTCCACTTTTTGCGCACCGATTTGATTTTCACGTCTCGGATATCCTTGGACGGGCGCACGAGGGCAACTGCCACCATGAGGCCCGTGAGTTCGTCCACCGCGTGCAGTGCTTTTGCCATCGGCGTGTTGCGGGGGATGCCCGTCGTGCTGCCATGTGAGAGGATCGTGTTGACGATTTCGTCGGAATAACCCTTTTCACCCAGGATGCGCCCGCCTGACTGTGGGTGATCGTCGGGAAATTGATCGTAATCAAAGTCGTGCACCAGGCCAATGGCGCCCCAAAATTCTTCATTCTCGTCAAAGCGGCGGGCGTAGGCGCGCATCGCGGCCTCGACAGCCAGCATATGGCGGACGTGGTTCTCACTACTACCATACTCTTTTAGCAAATCCCAGGATTGTTCTCTTGTGATGGTTTTCATCTTGCTCTACTCTCCTTTGTGTATATTGAGGTTGGTGTATTTTACCAATCTCTTTCTCCAAGTGCAAATCTCGTTCTCTCGACAAGGGCCGCAAATTTCTAATGCTTCCATACATGAAAACATTGTCTCAAGGTGGTGCAATTCTTTGGAAGAATTTCCAAGGTTGATTTTTCAATCTTGTTCCGCTTTGAAAACCCTACCCGCAAATTACTTGACAACCAGCCAACTAAGAGTATACTAAACCTTGGTAGACGGCAAGTGTAGCAGTTGAGAGCCGTCAAGGTGCGTAGGCGAAGCGGATATTGCTCCGTTTTCACTCAAATTATAGAGACTAGGGGTTCGATTCCCTTCACACCCATTACGTTATCCTTTGGCCGCAAACTCTAGCACTGCTGCCTGTAATTGTTTTCTCACAAAAGGCGGGAGAATCCTATGTCAACACCGGAGAGCGCAAAAAGCCGCTTCCAGGTAGACTGGATGATCAGCAATTTACGCTGGTTACTCCTAGTAGGTGTGACCCTCGTCAGCCTCACAGATGTTTTTGTTATCCATAACAGAAATTTAGACCTAGTCTACCTGATACCCCAAATTTTCCTTCTCATTATTGCCGCTCTCTACAATATAGGTGTGACTCTGTTGTTATCTTATAACACTTTTGGACGGGCCATCCCTGCAATGACGCTGTTAATTGATACGATTCTGAGTATTGGCTTTGTTGTTACGTCAGGCGGCCTGTCAAGTCCATTGTTGTTCTTTGCGTTATTTCCCATTTTGACAACAGCTTTACGTTTCCATTGGTCGATTAGCCTGATGGTTGCTCTGGTCATTTTGACGGCTTGTGGTGTTGTGATCTATATCATGACACCGTCGGATATATCTTGGTTGGATGCAGTACCATTTGCCACCAATGCTTTTGTTCTCCTACTGGCAACTTTGGTGAGTGGGTTGGTAGGAGATCGAGTGAAAAAGACGATTGCTCGCAAGAGCCGACTCGAAGAGGAAGCTGAACTGCGAAGATTGCAATCTGCTCAAGAACACTCGCAAGCGATTTTCGAGTTGGCGAGTACACTTAGCGCAACACTGAATTATAACAAGGTGCTAGAAGCCGTACTCGAAGTTGGTGAGGCCGGGATAAGCGAGTTGGGTCAGGAAAGCTCGACTCAGGCGAGCCTGGTAGCACTCTTTGGCCAGCAGAACCTGTATATTGCTGCTTCGCGTCATTTACCGTATCGTGATCAGAACACCACTTTTGAGGGTAAGAATGGTGCTCTTGCTCAGGCGTTGACGACAGCGGAGACTGTGATCATAGACAAACCCGATGCAGACCCAGAACTACGGCAGCTCATCACAATGCACGGTTGTAAACAAGCAATTGTTGTGCCGCTGCGAGCTGGGTTCGAGAATTATGGTGTGGTGGTCTTTGGCAGTGACCAGCCCAACACCTATATTGAGGATCAAAAGTCGCTGCTTATTGCTGTCTGTAACCAGGCCATTGTTGCTCTTCAGAACGCCCAACTTTATCAAAGCTTGATTGAAGAAAAGGAACGCATTGTTGAGGTAGAGGAACAAGAACGTAAGAAACTGGCCCGTGACTTGCACGATGGTCCGACGCAGAGTATCGCAGCTATTGCGATGCGCATCAATTATGTTAGAATGTTATTGGACAAAGCGCAGGATATTGAACAGACGATCGAAGAATTGGAAAAAATCGAAGATCTAGCGCGCCGTACGACAAAGGAAATCCGCCACATGCTCTTTACGCTCCGTCCGCTCATCCTCGAGTCTCAAGGACTCAGGGCGGCGTTGGAGCAGTATCTCAACAAGTTGTCCGAGACGGACGACACATCCTTTCAGTTTGAGGCAGCGTCAAAAGTTGACCAATTATTGGAGCGAAATGCTCAGGGAGTGATATTTTATATTCTCGAAGAGGCCATTGGCAATACGCGTAAACACTCCAAAGCACGTAATGTCTGGGTTCGACTCTATATTAAGGATGAGACCTTTGTTGCCGAGGTGCAAGATGATGGCAAGGGATTCAATGTAGAAGGGGTGCAAGCACGTTACGACGAGCGCGGTAGTTTGGGCATGCTCAACATGTACGAGCGGGCCGAGTTGGTCAATGGTAAACTGTCTATTGCTTCAGCACCAGGTGAGGGAACCAAAATTACGCTGGCTGCGCCACTGCCGAGAAGGTGAGATAGGTGCCGGAACTAGACGTGGCGTGGAACGAAGGATGGCTATGGTTGGGCGGGTCGTTGTTGACGGCCTTTCTCTGGACGAACCTGACTTGGTTTTTTCGTAAACCCCGCTCTGGCACAGTTGGGAATTTTGTTGTTCAATTAACCTCTTGGCCCTTTTCCCCTTGGCTGTTTCAATTCTTCCGTTTGTTCTACTATCTCGGTGTGCCCTTTGCAGCGTTGTGGTGGGGCCATGACGTTGTTGTAGGGCGGAGGATATTGGGCTTAAAGCCATTCTCTTTGCCTATCTCAGATGGAAGCAAGGTGGATGTCACTATAGCTACTAACTGGCCACAAGACGTAGGGTGGGCGGCAGTACTGGGGATTGGCACATGGGCATTGCTTGCACTAGGGTGGTGGGCTTATCGTCGAGCGCTGACCGCTGTTGGTGAAACGAGTGCGGTAGCACAAGTTAACAGCTCCGGCTGGGTGCTTTTGCGTGAGGCGGCCTATCACCAGGTCCATTGGGCTTTTTATCGCAATGCACCCATTCTCACAATGAGCGCGTATGGGGGGGCTTGGATAGGATTCCTGCTGGTAGCATTGGAGGCGGCGCTCAATCCGGCTTGGCGTGGGGGCTTCGCCGACCCACGACGAGCACCATCTCAGTTGCTGCGTGGGACACTTGTTATCGTCAGTGTCGTGCTGTTTCTGCAAACCCAGAATCTATGGTTGGCATTGATGGTTGATTGGGGAGTGTCGTGGGGCTTGGCTATATTTGTGCGCATATTTCCTTTGCTGTCCTCAGAAAGACTTGATCAATCTGTTGCATAGAGCGTAAAACGTGAGACGTGACTTGATATTGCTTGTCGCGTCTCACGTTTTACGTTTGTGTTGACACTCTATCAAAGACCTCTGCAGTTGTAGGGCCTTGTGCTCATTTTTACCTTATGAGCCGCCTACAAGGGACTAGCTAAACTAGATTTCTCCGAATTGAATGACTAAGTCAGGAGGAATGCTAGAGCGATCAGCGCTGCCAGCATCACCAGGGCGATGATGCCAATGCGTCCAAGATCGGCTATGACGTAACGGTATTCCTCTTGCAAGTCCGTTACCTGCGGCACAGAACGAGTCGAGATGGTCGCATGATTTCCCTCTGCCCCATCTGTTCCTGGCTGTACCATTTGGGCTGCCGAAAGGCGCGGTTGTCCTTGTTTGTTTTTTACACGGCGTGATTTTTTTGCCACAAGTTTTTTTCTCCTCTTTATGGTTCTAGTTCGGCAGTGACGACGATGCGATGTGTGTCAATGCCATACGGATAACAAGAAATGAGCGTGAGTACGGGACTAGATGTAGGGTACATCACACTCACATCTGTTGGTTCAATAAAACGTTTCTGAGTGACGACGTAACGATATATCTGACTGGCAGTGTGAACGAATATCTCCTCATCCAGATCAAGATCTGGCAGATCACGAAAAATTTCACCAAAGATGTCATTATGGGCCGAGATGATCGAGTTGTTACTTTCACCTGGGTTGGCACTGCCAATGTGATGACCTGCTCCTTGTTTTAGCGATTCCCAATCGTCTCCTTCTATGACAGGGGCATCAACTTGAATGACGGGAATCTGGATACGGATGGCCTGCTCTGGCCCCGGTGTCGGCATAGGCAGTGGCGTGATCGCCTCTACCAGTTCACGCAGGTGAGCGGGAATCTCTTCTGGTGCAGGGCCGCCAGGTGAATCGGGTGGTGTATGACCTCCCGGAAGTATAACCATTTGGATGAGAGGGGTGGGTGTGGGAACAGGTAGTGTGGGTAATTGGGCCTGCTGTGCCTGGCTGGATTCTTGGTTGACCTCGCGCACCGTCATCTGCAAACTGAATAACACAAAGATCAACCCTAGCACCAAACCTAGTTCAACCACCAATAGGCTCTTGTCACGAAGCCAACCCCACCGAATGCGACGTAATGGTCGTTTAACCTCCGTTGCCGGTTCATCTACTGTACGAGGTCGATATTGTGCTGTGGCTCCTGTGTTTTGAAAGCGTCGGTGATCCGTGGGGAGGGGGGGCGGCTGTGGATCAACAGATTTTGGAGCCAGCGGATCAAAACTGTTCACATCAACGTCTTTGCCCAACCGGCGCAGACGTTCCAGCCGCGCCTCTCGCTTACGGACACGCAGAACCTCTTCTAATTCTTGTATAGATAGTTCGGTAACTGTGCGACGGTCTTTCATTTTAACCTACGGAATTTATCTTGGCTACTGCAAATACCTCTCGTTCAAAGAACCAGCAGAACGGCGGCCAATTGAATAGAATGTGACGAGCAACATAGAGTACCCAGCCTTCCTTTCGATTCTGTGGTGGGGTATCCAACCACACCTGGGCATCAAATCCTGTCTGCTGCAACACTCGCCGGAGGCTGGTCACGCTTTGTTCGTTCACGTGCACGTCGAGATTGTCTGGGATAATCGCACGGGGGTCCTCGGGATACTTTGTCCCTTGGCCCATCACTGTGCGCACTAACCGTACCAAGGGGTACGCATACTGGTTGTACCAGGCGTTGGGAGCGGTATGGACAATGAGCCGTCCATCAGGGCGCAACACACGTCGCACTTCTGCTAGCGCTTGGTTCAGTTCCCACGGATGAAGATGCTCTACGATGTCAAACATCAGTACGCGGTCGAAAAAAGCGGTGGGAAAGGGAAGCCACTTGGCGTTGGCCTGATAGATGTGCTCTGCATCCCTCGCCATACGTAATGCTACCGGTGCATAGTCCATGCCATAGGCCTGCACACCTAGTTTTGTACAGTGACGCACAATCTCGCCCCGCCCACATCCGACGTCGAGCACTCGCATGCTGGGGGTAACCTCGGCCACTTGAAATGCTTGGTGCAACCGGCGTGAGAGGTGTTCCCCTTCGCTGGCGATGAATTCTGTGTACCCTTCGCAAGCACCTAAAAAATAGGCTTCGTCATATCGGTCTGGTTGAACCGGCTTGGCTGGTTCAACCTTTTGTTTGATTCCCAACACATCTTTCATTTGTGTGATTTATCCATTTGTGTTTCAAATGCATAGCATTATAATCTACCGCCTACGCTCCGTCAAGCGTCGCCCCAACCCGCGCAGAGACTGTCCCAACAACCGAACTTCCTCCACTCGCAGGAGAATTGCCAGCGTTCCATAGATGACGGCCCCGACAAGTCCGCTTCCACCTACTAGCAGCACTTCACCCACTAATCCAGCTGGCACAATCGGTGCCAGCCTTTGTACTACCAAGTGAACCAGCCCACCCATCACAATTGAGGCAGTTGCAGCCTTGACAACGAGCCCCCAAATCCCATATCCGCGCAGTCCACCCGTGTTGCGTCGCAGGAACACGAGCATGATCAATGCGTGCGCCGCCCACTTGAGCGAGTTTGCCAGTATCAAGCCATTCAACGTCAGAGACATGAAAAGTATCTGTGCTAGGGCCAAGAACACATACAGAATCACTGTCGCTACACCTACCAGTGCAGGGGTCCATGTGTCCTTGCGAGCATAAAAGGCAAAGATCAGTGGTTGATCTATGGCTGCAAAGATCAAGCCTATCAGATGATAGCGTAATGCCGTGACTGTCGCCAGCGTATCAATGGCGCTAAAATCTCCATGCTCGAAAACCAGCGCAATAATCGGAGTTGCCAACACCCACAAGCCAACGGTCGCGGGGATGGTCAATGTCAGTACCAGCCGCAAGCCTTGGGCAAGCGTATTTTTGAAAGGATCGAGTTGTTCGTCAGTCGCTTGACGGGAGAGGGTCGGCAGAATGGCAATGGAGACAGCAGTAACAACCAATCCAAGGGGAAGTTGAATCATTGTCGCCGAGTACTTCATCCAAGAGATGGAAGCATCGCCGGTATGAGAGGCCAGACGATAGCTGAGCAACTCGGCCAACTTGTCCACCGCCAGGCCAATCAGAATGGGCAAATATAGGCGGCCGATACGCCGCAAGGCGGGGTGATGTAGGTTGAGAGTTGGGCGCAAGCGAGCATCACGTAACCCTGGTAGTTGCAGGGCTACCTGGAGAACGGATCCTACCAGTAACCCCACGGCCATGCTGTAGACTCCCCATCGATGACCGAACACTAGCGCCGCGACCACTACGGCGGCATTGAAAACGGCCGGGGTGAACGCCGGCAATGTGAATCGTTTGAGTGCATATAGTGCACCGGTCAGGATGCTGGCCAAACTAAGGAAGAGAACTCCTGGAAGCACCAAGCGTAAAAGACTGGTTGCTAGTGCTTGATCGGCGAGCGATAGACCTCCTGCGGAAAGCCATATCAACTGTGAGGTCAACAGTTCTCCAGCCAGTACAAAAGCGCACACAAGCACACATACAATGCCAAGGATAATGCTCAGCAAACGCCACATTTCTGCTCGTCGCTCGGGCGCTGCGTAATCCGATAAAATGGGGATCAAGGCTGAACTGATCATGCCTCCCACCAAAAGGTCGTAAACGATGCTGGGGATACTCATAGCCGTATCCAACGCGCTCACGTTACCGCCTGCCCCGAACAAATTTGCCTTGACTGTCTCGCGTACCAGCCCCAGCACGCGGCTGGCGATGTTTCCCATCGCGATGATTCCTGCTGCCTGCGCGACCTCTACTTTTGGTATATTTGATTCTGGCAATCCGTCGTGTGTTTCGTTCAATCTGTTCCCCCTGCATCGTGGAAAAAGCCCCCACGAATACGTGCCATTCTACCGCGATTTGCCCAAGACCACAAACGGGAAATGCAAGTGATTTCGCACTATGTTTTTGACGCTGTGACAGAAGCACAGTATAATACGATCGGTGAATGCATTCTCGGAAATGCTCTTCCAATTGGAGGAAACCTTTGACTAGATCTGAAACCATCATCATTATCACTCCCCAGTTTTTTACCGAGCGAGAAAAAACCTTGGTTGAGCATGGTGTTTTGACGGCTGCCGTATTCCGTTTCGACAGCGGCGTGTGTGGGCTGCGATTGAGCAATGAACTGGGTCATCTCGTGATGCTGCCTTTCCAAGGACAACAAATCTGGTCGGCAGAGTTTGGCGGACGAAACCTCACGATGAAGTCAATGTTCACCGATCCGCGCCCTACCCGCGAGTATTTGGGGACCTATGGCGGTTTTTTGATTCACTGCGGGGCGACGGCGATGGGCGTCCCTTCCAAGGATGATGTACATCCCCTGCACGGCGAACTGCCCAACGCACCCTATCAAAACGCCTGCATAGTCATTGGTCAAGACGAAAATGGAACTTTTATAGGGCTGGGTGGATGCTACCAACATACTGTGGCCTTTAGCCACAACTATACTGCTGAACCGTTGGTCAAGCTCTATGCTGGCTCCTCTCTGTTCCGGTTGATGCTGACCGTTACCAATCTCAAGCAATCAGAGATGGAGTTGATGTACTTGGCGCACATCAACTTTAGGCCGGTAGACGGCGGTCGCTTGGTGTATAGCGCGCTTTGCAACTCTGAGCACGTGCGCGTGCGGACGAGTATCCCTTCACATATTCGTGCCCAGCCTGGCTATGCCGAGTTCATTGAGAAACTGGTTCACCGTCCTGAAAATCACAATTTACTATCGCCTGATTTGATATTTGACCCAGAGATCGTCTTTTTCATCGATTACCTGACCGATGATGCAGGTTGGGCACACAGTATGCAAGTTCGCCCCGATGGCAGTGCCGACTATGTCCGACATCGCCCAGAGCAGTTGGGCCAGGGTATCCGGTGGATCTCACGCACGGCAGACCAGGATGCGCTGGGGCTTGTTTTGCCCGCCACTGCCGAACCAGAGGGGTACCTGGCAGAAAAGGCCAAAGGGAATATCAAGACGGTCCCCGCCAGGAGTGAATTCCGCTGTGAAATAGAGATGGGTGTATTGTCGGCGGACGAGGCGAAACATATGGAAGAGAAAATCGTACAGATAGTAGTGGGTTGATCCTAGATTTTGTACAGGGCTGTTCAGTTCTAGCTTTCCAAAGCTCTACTCCTCGTCCCAAGGGCGATTTGGGGTAGAAAATTACTCACACGTCAATGTTTTGTTACATGGGCCGCCCCCGGGACCCTATACCCTTTGTCCCTGGGTCAAAGGACCAGGGGCTTGGCAGCACCTGTCCTGGACCGACAGGTACAGAGTTCAGGACAAGTGCGGGGGCTGTGAGCGATCTGTACCAAAAGATCGTTAGAACTGAACAGCCCTGAGATTTTGTAGGGGCATAATGCGTAAAAAAGTTTTCGTGAGTGGATGCTACGATCTCTTACACAGCGGACACATCGCTTTCTTTCGAGAGGCTGCCTCGTATGGTGATCTGTACGTGGCTGTTGGATCGGATAAAACCATCTATGATCTGAAAGGCCGGGTTCCCGTAAATAGCGAACAAGAGCGCCTGTTTATGATCCAGTCCATCTCTTGTGTGAAGAAAGCCTTTATCTCTCAAGGGTCTGGGATGCTCGATTTTCTCACCGAGTTCCAAGAGATTGAGCCTGATATGCTCATCGTGAACGAGGATGGTAACACGCCGGACAAGCAAGAGTTATGCAAACGTGCAGGCGTCGAGTTTACTGTTCTCAAAAGAGAGCCGCATCTTGGTCTGACGCCGCGCTCAACGACGGCTTTGAGAGGCATAGATCGGATGCCGTTTCGCATAGATTTGGCTGGCGGCTGGCTTGACCAACCTTTTGTGTCAAAGTTTCATCCTGGTTCTGTGATCACGATTTCGCTCGAACCGACGATAGAATTTAACGAGCGCAGCGGTATGGCGTCCAGCACCAGGCGGAGCGCGATTGATCTGTGGGGACCCCGGATGCCTGCCGGGGATACCGAAAAGTTGGCCAAGATATTATTCTGCTACGACAACCCGCCGGGCACAACGGAGATTTCCGGCTCACAAGATGCGATTGGGCTCGTCTTTCCGGGCCTGGCAAAGTCATATTACAAAGGAGAGTATTGGCCCACGAGAATAGACCAGGTGCAAGACGAGTTACACCTTAAATTTATAGAAAGTGCGCTGTATTTGATTCCTTTGGGACCGAGGCATTCTGGGTTCAGTGTGCTCAGCGGTACCACCATCACAGAGAGCGGGGCCAAAACTCTGGCAGATGCCACAGAGAACTGCTGGAAAGCTATCCTAAACTGTGACCTGGCCGATTTTGGCCTACACGTGAGACAGGCTTTTGAAGCGCAAATTGCCATGTTTCCCAACATGATGAACAAGATGATGGAGAAACTCATTCACCGGTACGAGGACGTGGCCTTGGGATGGAAAGTGTCTGGAGCCGGTGGCGGAGGCTATCTCATATTGGTGTCAGACACGCCGGTAGAGAACGCGGTCTCGATTCGTATCCGGCGTGCGGGAGATTGAGGCGCTATTTAGATGGAGGGAAGGAACAATGAAAAATCATAATGTAGAGATTGAAAACCATGTTGTATTGTTCACTGATATTCATAATTTTTCAATCGCCGTCAATGCCTTGGGAAAAGATCAGTACGGTTTCCTGCAAGAATTTTACGAGAAACTGGGCGACGTAATCGTTGCGCACGACGGCGAGATCATAAAATACTTGGGAGACGCGATCCTGTGCATCTTTGATTCGGAAAGCCAAGCGGTTGAGAGCGCCTTGAAAATGCGCCAAGTTTTTTCCGATATCGTCACAGGGAGAAATCTCTCCGGCGATACCGAGCTTGAAATCGGTATTAGTGCCGGAGAGGCGGGCATTGGCATATTTGGGCACAAGTCGCTGATGCAAAGAGACGTATTTGGTGTTGTGGTCAATCAAGCGGCGATGATTGGGCATCACAGGGGGGTTGCTATCACGGAAAGCGTCTATGATAAAATCAAAACACACTATGAGACCAACCGGCTGCCCGATTTTGAGGTCAAATGGCAGGATGAACCGTTGAAAATATGGGAAATCGTCGAATCATCAAAAGGGTGAAATGCCGAGGAAAAGAAAAAAGCCACGCTTTACCCCAATACCCGTGAATGAAAAATCAAGCTGGCACCCCTTCCACACGTATTGAGGCAACCGGGGATTCCCAGATGATTTTCAGTTCTTTCTCCAAGTCTCGTTTTTCAGATTTGTGTGTTTTGTTTTTCCGTTTGAA
>JAAEPW010000976.1 GCA_024232355.1 Chloroflexota bacterium
CGAATACTCACGTTGCCCGTCGCCTGAGCCATTTTAGCCTCAACTGATGCAACTTGGCGCTCCTCCAGCTCCGTCCTTTCACGCGGTCCCAATTGCGGGTGGGCTCGCTTGACCGTCGTATCCGTATCCGGATCCTTCTGTGGCACATACACGGCGCGCAGCCCATGTTGCGTCAACCGGGGTCAAATTCGCTGTGGACATTCACCATCAATCACTGTTGCACTCGGCAATAGCGAGTCACCGCTGACTTCCGGAGTTTGCGCAGACCTTTGCGCCGCTTTTTGCACCTGGTCCATTCGCAGCTGATCGATCGTTCTGTGCAGCTCCTCCTTTTCCCATTGCTGATTAGCCACGTACTGAGGATCAAGCATTGCTTCATACTGCCGCGCAGTCATTGACTGAGCGCCAGCCACACCTGTGACCTTCACCGTTGCTGGTTGAAAAGTGGCAGCGGACAGGTCCAAACTGAGCCCCGCCACTCCAATCAGCCCGGTTCCGATCAGTTCCTTTTGATCAGTCGGTAATCCCAGTGTTACCGGCTGAAAAGCGGCTTTGTTCGACAGCGTCTTTCTTTGGGCCGCCTCATCTGCTAATGCAGCGTTTGGGCCGAATTCTTTCTGAAACTCCA
>JAAEPW010000977.1 GCA_024232355.1 Chloroflexota bacterium
CATACAAATGAGGGAGGAGTACGATGAAACACACACGCAATTCAGGAACCAAGCACAACGCTTCCCGCTGGTACGCACTGATCGCCCTGGTGGGAATGCTGGCAATGCTGCTCTGGCCCACCGCGGCCGCAGCCATCCCCCTCACCGATGAACAAGAGCTGAAACAGGCATGGGAATACGCCGCCGACGTCGGCGTCTACCGCTACCGGACGGACGTTCTGCAAACCATCCATCCCACACCCCGGCTGTCGAACGTGGGCCGCAGCAGCAAGAGCGAGCGCTTTAGCGTGGCCGGGATGATGGACCGCCCCAACGACACGATGGAGATGAGAATCGCGGCTGACGGGACCATCGAACTCAAGGTGGTGGACGGCGTGAGCTATGGCCGCTTGAACGCACACGACGAGTGGACCCAGGTCGAGAGCCAGAGCAACTTTTTCGCCCCTGGCGGCGACCCGCTGGGTTACCTGAACGCGGCAGAGAACATTCAGGAGGCAGGGGGCAGGATGCAGGATGCGGAGAGCGGTGCGCCGGATTTGGATACCGCGCTGGCCAATCCCCACTCTGTGCTAGATGGTGAGTATTCTGTTTATACGTTTGACCTGAGTGGCCCCAAGTACGCCCGCTTTATGCGCGACCAGATGGAAGAGTACTTGAGCCGCGCGGGCAAGTTGCCATCCGGCGTCGATTTGGGCCTGGCCAATACGTACGTGGATATGCAAGGCCACGGCGAAATCTGGGTCGATGCGGAGACCAACCTGCCTATACGCCAAATTATCCGCCTCGAATTCCCGGCGGAACCGGGCACGCTGAACTGGGTCAGCGCCGACATCACCACCGATTTTTCCGGGTGGGAACAAGGACTGACGACCAGCAACCAGGGCGCAGTAGCCCTGACTCGCTTGCGCGAAAATCCCACCGTTCTATTCACCAACCCCCAATCTTTGTTCCCCAATTCCAGCTTTTTGGCTCCCGCGAACGTACAGCAATTCGCTTTTACTGTGAGCCTGAGCGTGCTCGTTCTCGGACTGGTATCCTTGCTCATCACCTACCACCGCTCCCCGAAACTCTACACCGCCATCACTCTGACGATGATTGTCGCGATGGTGTTCACGCCCTTGATGCGGTCGAATCAGGTCTATGCCTTTTACGAGCAGCAAGAGAGCAAGCAAACGGAGCGGGAGCAACAGACTGTCCAACGAGAAACCCAGGAACAACTGCAAGCCGATATCTCGGGCCGCAACTTTAACCCGCACCAGAAACCGTCAAGAGATAGATCAACCGATGTGGTCGTCACTACAGCGGATTTAAAAGCCACAATGAATTTAGAAGAGAATGAATCCTGCTCCTCCGATAACGATGCCGACGGGGACGGCCTGAGCGACAACGTTGAATGTTATGAAACCGGAACCTGGGTAGATAACGACGACACTGATGGCGACTTTATTCTTGATAGTGTAGAAGTGGCTGGCTTTGAGTACGGAGGCAAGCATTGGTACCTGAATCCACGCAGTCCCGACAGCAATGGCGATGGCTTGCTGGATGAAATGGAATGTCCTGAATTGGTTTCCGAGACCGGCACACCATTAGCGGATGATGCTCAATGTAGAGATGCGGATCAAGATGGCACCCCGGATGTCTTTGATTTTGACAATGATGGCGACGGGGTTCCCGACACGCGCGACTCTTCACCCGATAGCAAGCTTGGCGACTTGAATGCGGGTTTGAGCGATGGGCAATTAAACTATGACATTGTCCTGACCGACACGGAACAGCTTATTTTTGTCGATTTTGAACTCCGTCCGACCAATAGCGAGCATCTCTGGTACGTGGGCAACGTTCTCGACTGGCCCAGTGGCGATACGCAGGGGCAAATTCGACGCCAGGGCGGCAGCACCACCGCCGAGACCTTTATGGATTTTGATATCGAGACGTATGAGAATAGCCCCACGGCCGATCATGGCGATTTGCAGGTCAATCCGTTTTTGGAGATTAAAATCCCTTACGATGGCAGCAACCCTTCCGGAGGATTGCCCGTTACAAGCACCTCGAGCATAGATGACATCACCAGTTATGACAATATTGATTGGCTGGATACACAAACCCTGGCAGAGTATGGTATTTCGGTCACTTTTGACGAGGATGCTGGCGACACCTTGTGGGTTTATGTGCCGCTGATCACTCTAGATGACAGCACCGGCGATAGCCCGGTGGCATTGACCGGCCGCATGGTCTATCGGCCAGAGATTTTGAACTGGGGCCAAAAACATCAAGCCAGGCTAATTTGGATGATTAACGCCCTGACTGATACCTGTGACACTAGCAGTGATACTATGCCGGAGGAATTCACATACGATGGGAAAAAAATAAAGAACACTGATGATGATGCTTATGAATCGTGGTGCGCTATGGATAGCTATGACGGTAAAGATATCTGGAAAACCAGCCAAAGCGTCATTCATAGCTATTACGATGATTTTTACATCACCGGGATGTCTGTGCGGGAAGACCACGGCATCGATTTGGCCATAATTGCCGAAACTGACACCAGCCTCGCCTACGAAAGTGATTTGTGGCACCTGGCAAATACCCTGCAAAACACCTGGATGGATGGGCGGTTGCACAGCAATGGCGAGCGTTTGGACGTCTTTGGAATTGATGACCTCTATGACGACTGGGGAATCACAAACGCCCTTTATACTGAAGAGATTGAGCTAGAGAGCCAGACCAATCTGGGCGATGTCGCTCAAACCCACAACACGCACGTTCTAACCGGCGCTATTCCTTCGCCCGCGGATGGCTATAGCACCACCTTGCTCTATGCCGGTGAAGAAACCTATCGCAGTGTAGGGCTGCCTGATGATTCGGTAGAGAGTCTTACGAACGATTTGAGCCTTGATTTTTCTAATCAAACGTTGAACACAATGGCCTTTATGCGCTTTGCGCCTTTTAGTTACGATGCCGCTACAGACAGTTGGGATGGAGTCGATTATGCTGCGTATGTGCCGTCTATGGAGCCAGGGCTAGCCAGCGTTTTTGGCAATGATGTGATTGACAGCCTGGTCAATTATGAATCCGTCAGCGATTATGATGCGCTCCGCACAGGGGCCGTTCAACTAGCTCTCAGCTATTACATGAGCCTTTACCAGGGGCCAAACTCACTGGTGGCAATAGACGGAGAAAGCATAAACACAGCCAGTCTCCAATCCATCATCTATACCCAGGACCCCGCAGTAACCGTGGCGCAAACCATGCTGGGCGATATCCAGGCTTTTTATGACCAACTCGATTTGTCTGTGACCGCTGTTAATGGCGATACCTTGTTGAGCACCTGGAATGTATTGGCCAACTCTCCCGCCACGCTTTTGCAGGCCATTGCGGATGCCGACCAGGGCACCGTCACCAATTACAACCTTGCCTTTGCAGAATTGTTCGATTATTACAAGACCTTTACCTTTGATACCAGCGATTACCTGCTGACCACGCCTCTAGCCAATGCCCTTGTGGGGTCTGTTGTGACGAGCGCGATAACGACACTCCAGATGGTGGGCTTTGGCTTGAATAATGCGCAAAACCTGACCATTGTAGGCTTGTTTGCGAAAACAGCCTACACCTTTTATAACCTTTATTATTACTACAACAAGGTAAAGGACCTCAGCACCCCACTGGGGAACTTTACCAACCTCACCAGAATGCGCAGCATTCAGAGTATACTTTCGTTGGTTGTGAACCTTGTACTGACAGTTGCCCCGCTTGTATACGCCTTGGTAAGCGGTAGTATTCAGATTACAGACCTGGACTTTACGGCTGCGTTGGCCCGTACGATTGCGAGGGTCTATGTGCTTATCGTTAGCTTTATCCTGAGCGCAAATCCGGTAGGCGCACTGGTTTTGACCATAATTGGTATTATTGATGGCCTGATTAGGCTCGTCTGCGCCATTGTTGAATCAGCCAATGGTGATAAAACTATTGACAAGACGGTTGACACCTGGGTGTGTGGGGGCATTATGAGCGCCGTGAGCAAGGCCATCACCTATCTCATTTTTGACCAAACGCCCATGGTCGATTTGGAAAAGGACGGGCGTCTTGTGATTGAACTGAACGAGCCTACCCTGATTGACCCTGCCTCCGGCATAGTGCTCAATAACGCTCTAAAAGTGAGTGCTGCGGTCAGGACTAATCTTTATTTCAACGAACCCACCCTTATGGGCTACACCTATTGGCACCAATTTGACGATGACAACCTGAATGATAGCACCTTTGAATACCGCCTGCAGAGTGAAGAAAAAGACAGAGAGCCGAAACAAAACCAGGTGGATTGGGAGGTGCCCCCGGGACGCGAGCCAGATACCGATTTGGACATTCCCAATGACCTGCGCTATTACAAGGTATTCTATCCTTCCGAAACGTTTACATTGGCAACCTATGGCGTAAATCAAGTCCAGGACATCTATTTTACCGAATCCTTTAATATGAACTCTCAGGAATGTTGGACCGTTTACACGCCCTATCCTGTGCCGGTTTGTTATGTGCGTACCTATAAAAATTCGCTGCACACCGACCTGCGCAATGATTTTATCTTTGACGTATTTCCAGATACCATCACTGGGTTTATGGCGCTGGCCACCAGTGATGGCACAAACTATCGCCTGGCCTGGGACGATAGCTTTCCCCAGCAGTGGGACGCCGACGGCGATGGCCTCATCAGCCAGGCCCACCATGGGAATGACCCTGACGATGGCCACCCGGATTCGGATTATGACGGCTTGTCTGACCAGTATGAATTTGAGATTGGCTCCAAAATGGACAGCGCCGACACCGACTGTGATGGCCTGACCGATTATTGGGAAGTTTTCTACAACACCGACCCCAACCAGGCCGATAGCGACCGCGATGGCCTGGCCGACGGGCTAGAAGTTTTCCACAACAACGTCATCTATCCATACAAGAACAGCGATTACAACGAGGTCATCAACCCCTGCGAGAATAAAGCCGAACAAGAGTGGACGGGTGGTTGGAAAGTGGTCTACGACTTTGATGACAGCGGCAATCCGCTCACATCCTGGGTCAGCGCCGACCCCGCCGACTTTGACAGCGATGACGATGGCATCATCGACAACTTTGAATACATCTATGGCTACAACCCCAACGCCATCTCGTCTCTAAATGTTCTATCGCTCAACTCGGGGCTGCCGGGCGGGGACACCTATGCGCCCGGGGCCAGCGCGGTCTATACCGCCACCATCCAAAACGAACTGGACAATCGTTATGCGCAGGGCCTGTTGCAGGCCGAATACCCGGTAGATAACCTGGTCAGCACGACCGTGATGGAAACCCTGGTCCCCCTGGCCTCAACCACAATGAGTGGCTCGGTCCAGCTTTCATCCAACATCACGGCCAACACCTTTGCCACGCTGACCATTCGGGCCGGGGCCGTGATTAACGACCTCAGCACCGGTCGCCTGGCCTGGCTGCATCTGAA
>JAAEPW010000978.1 GCA_024232355.1 Chloroflexota bacterium
CATTACAGTCACTAAATAAGAACATTTCAAATTGCCATAACAGGGGGCAGAACTTATGGGACGGACTACTAGTACACGAGAGCGGAAATAACCAGACCCCCCCAACACGTTGCATTACGCGGAGTCACAAACGAAGTTTGTGGACAAACTTCGTTTGTCACTCCATTTTGGGGGTACGGAAACTTCCGCTTCCGTGTACTAGTGTAAGCCAATTTTTGGCATGGCATCCGCGATGCGCTTGGCTACCAAACGATTGCCGAGTTCGGTAAAGTGGCCGTTGAAGCGGAAATAAAGTTCGTCTGCGGCGTGTGTGCGCAACGCTTGAGTCACGTCAATGAAGGTGATGCCCGCCGACTCGAAAGCTGCGCCCAGCTTACGGTTTGGCAGCAGCGCGAGTTCATCCTCGATACTCTCGCGCATGGGCAGAATCACGCCGAGCGCGGAGATGTGGTGTTCGCGCACCAGGGTGCCGATATCGAACACCGCCTTCCGGCAGAGACGCATGCCGTCACTCAGCGGTGCTTTGTGCCACGCCTCGGGTTCAAACATAGATATATGCCGGGTGTTCTGCTTCCGCTTGGGTGCCGCGATCATATGGTATGCGCGCGAGAGCAACCGGTACAGATGCGAGATGCGTTTCAAGATGCTCTTCAGATCGCCGGAGTCACCGATCACGCCCGCACGCACCGGTATGTCCTTGTTCCATGTACAGTCGAAGATATCGTTACCCAGGTAGCTCACGATCAGCACGCGCTTGGGCACTTGGCCCTGCGCAATGTGGTCGCGCAGCACTTCGAGATACTGCACGAGGCCGTAGGCGGGGACGGACGCGTTGCGCACGGCGAAGCCGTCGAGCCGCTTGCGGAGCAGACCGATAAAGGACAGCGGTTCATTCACGCCGTGGCCAAAGGCGAAGCTGTCGCCGAGTACGAGCAGGGCAGGGCGGTCATCATCCGCCTCCCGGGTTGCCTGCTCAGGAATGCGCAGGCCGTTCGCGTCGGTGTGTATGCGCCAATGGGTCTCGCCGGTATCGATCTCGCGCATCAAGTTGGGCGCAAGCGTGAAGAGCGGCAGCCGCGGATGGCGGCGGTAGATATCGAGCCAGGACGCGGGCTGCGGCGCGACCAGCCACACGGTCAACTCAGCGAAGCCGACCAGCAGCGTACTCACGACGCAGAATGTCATGGCCGCAAAGAACAGCTTGCGGCGCAGACTCATGCGCCGCTCCCGAATTCTTTGAAGGATCGCCTGTCCTTCAAATTGTGCAATCACTGCCTGTTTTCCTTGCCGGTCGGGGGTTGTTATGCTGCACGCGGGCACAACTTAAACTTTCTATGTAGTGCCTGAACGGAAA
>JAAEPW010000979.1 GCA_024232355.1 Chloroflexota bacterium
ATATCATCTATGGGTAGTTTCATACCTCGTCTCCTCGTTCCGTGGCCACAAGACACAAAACGGTAGCCGTTTCGTGCTCGTCGCGACCGACAAGATTGAACAACTCTTCGTAGAATTTATTGATTTCGGCAGTTCTGCTATGGAGTGCTTCCGCAATGAAGTTCAATCCAATGTTTTCATCTTTTGCGGTGATCTGCATGAAGACATCGGATAGCGAGAGAACGTCGTCGACGGCTCTCTCATACTCAAGCAGGATGGCCTTGATGCGGGCGGAATCGGGGCGTGATGGCATGACAGCCTCCAACGATTGGGTCTTCCCGGCCGCTGCCCGTTTCAATGGACTGGCGGTCAGATGCACAGGGTTGAAACCACCGCTCGTTGGAAACGGCCTCCCAAAAGGGAGCCCCGCGCACCTGACCATAGAGGCATTAAAAAACGCGCTTCCATGGCGCGTGTGCGCCAACGAGAGTCGGGGTTTCAATCCCGGCCCCGGATGCGTCCGAGGCGTTGGAAACCTACGCCTGTTGCTGGGTTCTGTCAACATCAGGCTTGCCCACGCTGTTTGAGATCAACTTCCGCGCGCTGGTAAATGAAACTCCGGATTTCCATTGCATGGGCTAGGCAGCCTTTTGACATGGTCTCGTATTCAATCGCCCGTGCTTTCAGTTCGCTATCGCCAAGCATGGTGACGGGAACGAGGGTGATTTCACCATCTCGCTCTACGGTGTAAGCTTTTTGGAGGTGGTAAAAACCGTCCATGATAAGTTGCTGATCGGTTTTCGGTTTCGGGGCATAGCCGCCGATCACATGCTTTACAGTTGTTTTGATAAAGTCGATGCCGCAGGTCACATAGAAATCAGCATCATCACCCTCGATTTTATCTTTCATGGCTATGATCTCGGTGGTCAGCCACTCGACACGAACCAGGAGGCCAGCATCAATATGGTCCTGTACGATCTTACAGATTTCGCGGGTTACATCTTTCCTGCTTTGCATATTACAGCCTCCCCCTGATTTGATCTGTTAGCGAACCAATGCGGCCAATTGCCGTGCGCAGCCTGTCGCGCTCTTTGCCGGTAAGAGCCTCGCAGCATTTGCCTATCTCCATCTCATCGAGGGTTTTAGCGATATGCTCAAACTCCCCCACAAAGTGCATGGCGCGATTGAACTCGCTCGGATCGCGACCTTTCAGGTCCAGTACGGGACGGGGCTTTATGCCCTGCTCGGCCAGCCTGGTAATGCTGGGTGGATTGTCGCTCTCAACCTGGGCGTTAAAATCGTCTTCCGGAATGGTGGCAACGCGAAGCGCGGCCTTTCTTTGCCGATCAGACATCCCTGCATTGCGGGCAATATCATTGCGAGTGACAACATTAGGGTCGGTACCGGCCCTAATGTTCTGATTGGCACCTCTTGCGGGTTCGATTTCTTTAAGCAATTCACCAGAGCGGCGCACTGCGCGCGCCTTGATTTGCATGGCGCGCTTCATAAGATCATCGTCGTTGATTTGTCTTGCGTAGCTGGCGACCGCGGCCGCCTTGTCCGACCATGATTTGCATTCATCTAATCGGGAGCACTCAGCCAATGCCTGTTTTGCCGCCTCATAAGTGCGTGGCAAGGGTGCAGTCTGTACGCTCGGAAGGTTCGTTACGGTGGAGGTCATGCTGCGGCACCCCGCTTGCGTTTGCGCGCATTGAATACATGGCGGGCCCAGCCGGGCTTGTAACCCCGTGCCGCTTCGATCTTCTGCAGGTCTTCCAGCGTTTTTGCCCGGCCTCTTTCGAGTTGCTGCTGCCGCCTGAGTGCGGCGATATCTATTTGCTCCAGTTCCCCCTCTACATGCTCGACCTCGCGGCCCGCCGTCTCATTGACATGGCCGCACGACGGACACGCCGGCGCGGGTGCGTAACAGGCAAAGCACCGTTCGCACTGCTTGACAGGAATATTCTCGTCGCGCTTTTCACCGCGCTGCGTCTTGCGACCCTCAAGCGTCCACGTCCGCTCATCGTCCGGCAGCCCGTGGCGCAGGACGTTGCCCGCATGATCGAGGATGATGGCGGTCTTGCCCGGTATCGGGCGAAGCGCCCGCCCTACCTGTTGCAGATAGAGTGACAGGGACTTGGTCGGCCTGAGCAGGATAACAGCCTCCATAGCAGGCACGTCAAACCCCTCCGAGATCAGGTCACAGTTAGTCAGCACCTGAATATCACCGGCGGCAAAACGCTCCATGATCCGGGCGCGCCTGCTGGATGCCTCTGTTCCGTCAATATGCACGGCTCGAACGCCGACCGAGCGGAACTGTTCCGCCACATGCTCCGAATGGGCGATGCCGACGCAGAAGGCGACGGCTCTCTTGCCCCGCGCCAGCTTGAGATAATGACGGACCGCATCGCCGGTGATCGTCGGCTTATCGACCGCCGTCTGCAGTTGATCCCTGGCAAAATCGCCAGCCCTTGTGCGTATCCCCTGAGTGTCGATGCCAATGGGCGGCGCATACGCCGTGTACTCGGACAGGTGCCCGGCACCAATCAGATCACTGACACTGGGCCCGCAGATCAATGTCTCGAACAGGTCATTCAACCCGCGCCCGTCAAGGCGGCAAGGCGTCGCCGTCAGACCGATGGCCCTGGCGTCGCAATAACGTTCAAACACCCTGCGCCATGTGTTGCTCGGACAATGGTGGGCCTCGTCAAAGATGATCAGGTCGGGAGGTGTTACCTTCTTGAAGCGCCGGACCAGAGCTTGCACGCTGGCTACCTGAACAAGGTCGCGGCTCATGGTGTGACCCGGCGCGATCAAGCCGTGGGCGACACCCATGGCGTCAAACGTTCGGGATGCCTGGATCATCAACTCCTGGCGATGGACAATGAACATGGTCCGCTTGCCGCGCTCGGCGGCGCGAGCGGCCATCCAGGCCAGTTGCACGGTTTTGCCGCCACCTGTAGGGAGTTGGTACAGGATACGACCGGACCCACCGCGCATCGCCTCGCGCATCCGCTCGATATCCCGTGTCTGGTAGTCCCTGAGCGTGAAGGTCATGACGTGCCTTGTTGGCTCCCATGATTAGGGTCCGCACGATCAAAAGCATGCTGCTGAGGCGCGGGGCCTGATTCGTAAGTGGATTCCTGCACCTGGGAATGAATAAATGCGCGGCCCCAGTCCGTTAAGATAACGCCAGCGAATTCAAGGGCGGTCTCAATCTCCTCGCAATCCGTGCCGCTTGCCGCTTCGGCCACTATAAATGGCGCGATGACC
>JAAEPW010000980.1 GCA_024232355.1 Chloroflexota bacterium
CCTCAAACTCCATCCCTGATCGCAACCAAACGAAATATCGCCGCTTTCTGAGATATACGCCACGGCCGCCCAGTCGCTGACCGAATTGGTCCACAGGCAGGGCTCACCCTCCTGCGAGGGATCCGGTGCACAATGCCGGTCCTCCGGCAGAAAGCCATCGATACTAGCTCGAATCTCATCGAATACCCTCCACAATGAACTCGAAAAATTGCTGAGAAAGCTTGTCTCAAGCCTCTATGAGGGCTTTTATTTGACCTATGTCTGCTGCCGACCTTGAGTTGCCCAAGATGGAAAAGCGATTGCCGCGCAGTGTCTTCACCACCGACGAGGTCGAGGCGGTGCTCGCCGTTCCCGACATCACCAAGCCCAACGGTCTGCGGGATCGGGCGTTGCTCGAAACGCTGTATTCAAGCGGACTGCGCCGAATGGAAATTATCAACCTGGGCTTGTACGACGTGGATCGGTCCCGGGGGACACTGATGGTGCGCCAGGGCAAGGGCCGGAAGGATAGGGTGGTACCGATTGGCGAGCGGGCCTTGAAGTGGATTGAGAAATACCTGGCCGAGTCTCGTCCTTTGCTCAGCAACGAGATGGGCGACGGCCCGCTGTTCGTTACGAAGCCCGGCAAAAAGTTCCACCAGAGCACACTGACCCACCTGATAACGCGCTACATCAACAAGGCTGAGATCGGCAAGACGGGTAGCTGTCATTCGTTCCGGCACTCGATGGCCACGGCGATGCTCGAAGGCGGGGCTGGGTTGAGGTATGTGCAAGCGATGCTGGGCCATGGGGACTTATCCTCGACCCAGGTGTATACCCATGTGTCCATCGCTCAGCTCAAGGCGGTGCATGAGCAGACGCATCCGGCGAGAATTGGACAGCAAGACTAAGGTCGGCCAAATCTCTTGCATCGTATTGTCACTCAGAAATTATTCTGGGGCCATGTTTCTAAGATACGTTCGATTCCTTTGGACACTGATAGCCAGGCTTCATCTTTGTTGGACCATGCCGTGACCGCTTTGCCATCTTTGGGGAGTGCTTGAATTGGTCCGAATGGCGTTTTGTGCCAATTGGCAGCCCGCACGATGATCGGGACCACAACGGCCTCTTTTGATTTATGGCGTTCTACCGCTCGTTCCATTTCAAGCTCGTAGCAGAAATCCGAATCAATAAAGTCCGCACTTACCAACAAAAGAATAATGTCCGCTTGCTCCAAGTGCTCGTCGATTTCGGTTTTCCAGTCGTCCCCTGCCGTGATCTTGCGATCATGCCATTGCTCAATCAGCCCTTGGCGCTGGAATATTTTCAGGTGGGTTTCCAGCTCGTCGCGCAGGTTTTCATCCTTGTGGGAATAACTGTAGAAGAGTCTTAGCGCATTGCCATCAGCAATTGATGACTTTCTATTGCGAGAATTCTCTAGTTCGATATTTCCGAGCAAATCATTAATAGCCATTTTGACCACTTTACCACCGGCAACATCAGTCCA
>JAAEPW010000981.1 GCA_024232355.1 Chloroflexota bacterium
CTTGAACCGGTGTCTCTAAAACCGTCTTGTTCCCTTGCTTGCTTGATCGCCTTTTGTACGATCCTGGTCACCAGGGCTTCCAGGTCGGCCACGGTAAGATCGCCAATGAGACGACCCGGGTCTGATCTCAAGTTTGTCACAATAAATCTCCTCTCATCAATCCGTATATCTTATGGACCGGGAAGTGGTTCTACTAGCTTTAACTCTCTTTCCGCAATATCTCCAGATCAGCGTCCACCATCATCTCGATCAGCCCGCGAAAAGTGACGGTTGGTTCCCAGCCCAGCGCCTCGCCGGCCTTGCTGGCGTCGCCCACCAGCAAGTCTACCTCGGCCGGGCGCATAAAACGCTCATCTTGCACCACATACTGCTCCCAATCCAGGCCCACGCGCTCAAAGGCGGCCTCGCACAACTCGCGCACCGAGTGGGTCTCTCCCGTGGCGACGACGTAATCGTCGGGCTGGTCTTGCTGGACCATGAGCCACATGGCGCGCACATAGTC
>JAAEPW010000982.1 GCA_024232355.1 Chloroflexota bacterium
AGGGACTCGGTCCTACAATTTCAAAATGTCATTTTCAAATTTACCAAACCCTGGATATGGGATTTTCCATTTGAACGCCAGTAGATATGAGGGTGGATAGATTTGAATATGCATTTTAGCAAGTTAAGGACTGACTCCCTGTCCATGTGATGCGTCGGTGATAAAGCGGCGCAAGCTGTCCCGTTCGGAGGCCAGTTCGGCAAAACTGACTTCTAGCCGTCCGGCCATCTGGTTGAATTGTTGGGCCAATTGTCCAATCTCGCCCTTGCCGCGCACGGGGGCACGGATAGACAAATCACCACCGCTCATCTGATCCGCAGTGGTGGTCAGGGTACGCAGCGGCGCGGTCAGCCCCCGGCTCACCAACAAGCCAACGATCGCAGCCAGCAGTGTCGCGCCGACCGCAGCGAGCAGAAAAGCTCGTCGGGCCGTTGCCAGGGCTTGTGCGCCAAATCCCGGTCCCCGGCTGAGTTCCACGTAACCAATTGGATGATCCACGTCACCAATCGGCATAACGACTGTACGCTCCGGATGGAAAGATGCCTGATCTTGGTCCTCGTCTTGAAAATGTTCCTGCAATATCAGGGCATCCGTCATCGGGTGCCCCATCATCATCTCTAACTCTTGCCTGTCTCCAAAATCAAATCGGCTCCCTCACGCGCCTTCCATTCGGCGCACAATCGTAAACTCGGCATCGGGAGGCAATTGCTCAAAAATAACCCACGGCTCTTCATCACGAGTTCCAAACACTTGAACCTGAACCGATGGGAACACCATAATCGGGCTTTCTATGTACATACCCGGCAGTTGATGATCGCTCATACCAGTCACGACCCACATGAATTCGCTCATCCGGGTTCGATGTCCAGAATCGGCCAGCACGTGGCGATGCTCATTGAGGATCCTAACTTGGGCGTCTCCCAAAAAAGAGGCGGTTTGAGCGAGTTCGTGCAAGTCTATCTGATGTAGCATCGGACGCATCATGGGCAATGCCTGACGCGCCCAGCAATTCTCATTATGGCACTTGTGTGGTGCGTAGCTCGCTAAAAATGAACTTCCCTGCTCGCTTGGCAAGGCGAAATCGCTGTCATTTAGTTCCCAGTGGGGCAATTCATCATTATCAATGGTCAAATCACTCACCGTA
>JAAEPW010000983.1 GCA_024232355.1 Chloroflexota bacterium
AGGGACTCGGTCCTACAATTTCAAAATGTCATTTTCAAATTTACCAAACCCTGGATATGGGATTTTCCATTTGAACGCCAGTAGATATGAGGGTGGATAGATTTGAATATGCATTTTAGCAAGTTAAGGACTGACTCCCTGATGGACAGTAACGTTTGCCTGGAATCGTCAGCCAATATGTAGCCTTGAACAAGGCTGGCTATTGCTAATCCTTGTAATAATCAGCGGAATGGCGGGATGTTCTATCCAGGCCGGGGCTGTTCCATACGACGAGAACTGAACAGCCTTGAGAGATTTCCATTTCGTCCCCTAGATCGAAAAACCGCAACAAAGCCGTAACCGAAGCGTAATTTTATCGTCAGATTGTAAGGGTATAATGAGGGCAAATTAATTCCTTGCATAATTTGTTATCTGTTTGGCGATCAAATACCAATCAAGGGGCGGTTTTGGATGAACGTGTTCTCGGACTCGCAAGACATTTTAAGCCTCAACCAGGAACTTTCCTTCCTTGGCTCTGGGCAGTTCTTTATCAATCTGACGGTGGCGTTGGTCTGCGGCCTGCTCATCGGGCTGTTCTACCGTTGGACGTTTAGGAAAAAGAAGCATTCCACCACGTTTTTCAACTCGCTAGTCGCCCTCTCAATGATAACGACCATCGTCATCACAGTGATTGGCAACAACCTGGCGCGTGCCTTTGGCCTTGTGGGAGCCCTATCCATCGTTCGCTTTCGCATGTCCGTTAAAAATATGAAGGACATTGTCTTTATCTTTTTCGCCCTGGCGGTCGGTATGGCGGCAGGAGTCAATTTGCTCATGACGGCGATCACCGGGACGATATTCATCGGTGTCGTTATGCTCGTCCTCTATCGACTGCCGAAACCGCCTCGTGCTTTCAAGTTCACGCTGCGGTTTTCTTTGACGTCGACAAGCGAAATCACAGAGCAACAAGCTTTGTACCAACCAATCTTGGAAAAGTATTGCAAACGATACGAATTGACCAAGACAAAGCTATCCGAAAACCAAGACGCTCTCGTGCTTTCTTTCTCTGGCGTTCTCAAAAGGAACAATGGGAAAAACCTGGTCCTAGAGTTGGAACAAATACCAGAGATTGCCCAAGTGACACTGAAATTCAAGTCGCGCAAACGTCGCAAAAAGAAAAAAGCGAAATGAAAGCTCGTTCCCTCGTGCAGACAGCGGTCCTGGGCCTAGGGCTGACTATCGCGCTGTTATCAATTTTGACCCACTATGCATCTCCTGCACATGCCACAACCGGCATCTATTACGTGCAAGAGGATGCCGATGGTGATTGCCTGTCCGCCATCACTCCTTGCAGCAGCGTGCAGCGCGCCATCAACTTGGCCACCAACCCCGGCGACAAGGTGCTCGTGGGGAGTGGTGCCTACACTGAGAATCTGATCATCACACACAGCGTCAAATTGCAGGGGGGATGGAACGTCTCCTCAACCATACAGAACCCAATCAGCATTCCGACCATCCTCGACGGCGGCGGCATTACGCACACCGTGCGCATCGCCAACGCGCCACAGACCGAGGTCAGTATCGAGAACCTGACGCTGCGCAACGGCGAGGACGGTATTCACATTGCGAGCGGACGTGTGACCGTTGTACACACGATCATCCAAAATATGGCAAACCGGGGTGTCCACGTGGAAGGGGGAGAGGTCTCTATTGTCAACAACATCATACACGATACCGGGGAGGACGGCATCCACACGGATGCCAGCCTGACCATCACCGTGCAGAACAACACCATCTATAACACCAACGGCGACGGTATCGATGTGCACGGCAACATCATCAACATCGCGCACAATAGAGTGACTGACTGCACAGAGAGCGGCATTCGAACCAACGACGCTCCAGGCGGACACGCACACATCCAATCCAACTGGGTATTGAGCAACGGTGTTGGTATCGCGGTCCGTGGTACAACCACACCCATCACGATCACCAACAATATGGTCGGCGGCCACATCACCGCCAGCATCGAACTAACCGGCACGGGCACCGGCTTTATCGCCCACAACACGCTCATTGGTAATAATATAGGCCGGGGTTTGACCGCTCTAAGCCCACTGACAGTCACCGTCGTCAACAATATCATCGTCAGCCATTCAGTGGGCATCACGATGACAGCAGAGGCTACACTGAGCATGAGCCACACACTGCTGTGGGGCAACACTTACGATCCCATCACCGGCACTGTCGCCCTCATCGCCCCACCCCTCTTTGTGGCCCCGACGCGACAGAACTATCACCTCCAAGCCGATTCGCCCGCCATCGATGCCGGAATCGAGACCGGCATACTCACCGACATTGACAACGACCCACGCCCTCTAGACGCATCCCCTGACATCGGAGCCGACGAGTTTAGAATCTACGCCACCTACTTTCCGCTCGTGCTGAAAACCTATCCAATCCCCCCCCCACCCCCACCACCTTTGCCCTCTTATTATCTGTACGCCGATCCCAACGACCTGGATTGGCTAGCACAAGAGCCATACCGGGACGAGACAATCTCCGCCACTTTTTGCGCCCCATCACCGGAAGGAAATTGTTGGGACGTGGACATTCGCTACCGAGGCGACACCGCCCGCTTGATGCACAAAAAGTCTTGGAAGGTTTTCTTTCCCAGCTCTGAACCGTTTCAGGGTCAACTGGGCACCGCCTACGAACTGAATCTCAACGCCGATTACGTGGATCAAACACTGCTGCGCAGTGCGATCAGCTACGATCTCTTGGCCCGCACCGGTGTACCCTCCCCGCGCAGTGGCTATGCCAAGTTGTATATCAACGGCCAATACTATGGCCTCTTTTCTCAGGTCGAGCAGATTGACGAGCGCTTTCTCCATCGCCAGGGCATCGAGATGCACGGCAACTTGTACAAGCCGTTCTATGGTCCTCTAGGGCCAGAGGCAAATGAGTGGTGGTACAGCTACCGCTACCCCAAAAAGACCAACCGGCAAAGCGGCTACCAGGACCTGATCACCTTTATCGAACGAATCAACCATACACCTGATGAACAATTCGCCGACACCATCGCCGAGGTGATGGACGTCAATGGCTGGCTCAACTGGTACGGCGTCAACATCCTCATCAGCAACTTTGAGATGACGAACAAGAATTACTACATCTACCACGACTTTGACGCCGATCGTTGGATGATCCTGCCCTGGGATGTGGACATCACTCTCGGACACAACGAGGGAATCCCCTATGGACTGTTTGACCGGGACATCAGTTGGGACAATCCGATTGACACCGGTGCCGACCCAGCGAGCAAGTACAACTATTTGATCGACCGCATGATGCGCGTATCCGAGTTTCGCTTTTACCACTGCCGCCGCCTGGCAGAGCTAATGGCCGACGAGTTCAGTCTCGCCGAGATGATTCCCCGCATCGACGAGACCTACGACTATATCTACGACGCAGCCATTGCCGATCCCAACCGCTGGCAGCCAGACGTCGACGGCTATCCCGGTTTTGAGGACGGGCCAGACGAATTAGAGACGTACATTGTCAACCGCATCCAATTCCTCGAAGGAGAGATGCTCGGTTTCTGCCCCGACCTCCAAGTCCCTCTCACCATCAACGAGTTGATGGCTGATAGCAGCATTACCAGCGACTGGATCGAAATCCACAACGCCAGTTCCACCCTGGCCTGGGACGTGGGTGGAATGTATCTGACGGATGTACTGAGCGAACCGACCAAATGGCAGTTTCCCACCGACGCCGCTGCACTTACAACCATTCCTCCTGGGAAAACACTCCTCATCTGGGCCAACGGCGAGCAAGGCAAAGGCCCATTACACACCAACTTGACGCTAAACGCAAGCGGAGGGCAAATCGGCCTCTTTGACCAAGATGTATTTAGTAACGCAGCCGTCTCTATACTGACGTACACCGCTCAGTCAACTGACATCTCCTACGGACGGATACCAGATAGCAGCGAGATCTGGCAGTTCCTTACCACGCCGACCCCCGGCTGGTCCAACCAGGGTCACCCACCCATTATCACTGGCACGGCCCACGCACCAACCTGGCCCATTGGAGGGAATGCCGTCACCGTTATCACGACCATCACCGACGAGGAAACTGTCACCGCCACACTATGGTATCGCACTTTTACACCTGGGGTGCAACTGCCAGCGTACCAGTCCACACCGATGATGGCTGTGGGAGGAACAACCTGGCAAACCGTCATACCCGCTCAAACCGATGGCACCTGGGCAGAATATTACATCGAGGCAGAGGATGAAACAGGGATGGTGACCGTAGATCGTCCTGGATGGCCACTGGGAGACTATCGGTACATCGTCGGTTGGCAGCGGCCGCCGCTCTATATTAACGAGTTGATGACCATTAACTCGTACACGTTGGAAGATGAGAGCGGCGAAACCGACGATTGGCTCGAAATCTATAACGCCGGATCGGTGGACGTAGACCTGGGCGGGATGTATCTCAGCAACAACATTGACAACGTCACACAATTCGAGATTCCTGATGGCACCATTGTCCCAGCTGACGGACACCTTGTCCTGTGGGCCGATGGCGACGGCATAAACGGACACCTCAACTTGAAATTGTCCGGCGCGGGCGAGTACGTGGGTCTATTCGATAGTGAAACCCATTACTATGCACCAATTGACGCCGTCTACTTTCCCCCACAGACAGCGGACGTTTCTTGGGGACGCTTTCCTGATGGTGGTGCGTGGCTTACGATGACTATCCCGACCCCAGACGAGCCCAACCGATTGCTACCACCCGAATTTTCCCAAGTGGCACGCACGCCAGGCTGGCCTAGCGAAGGACAGGCTGTGACCGTTACCGTCATCATCACCGCCGGTACTCCCATCGCTTCCGCCACTCTTTGGTACAACACAGGAGGTAGCTTCCAAGCCATTTCGATGGCAGACGTCAATAACGGCGCTTGGCAAGCCACTCTGCCATCACAGTCGACGGACACGTTGGTGCAATACTACCTGGAGGCAACAGACAGCGTCGGCCAGATCACGCGCCACCCCCCTGCCGCTCCTGCTTCCGCCTACCGGTATCTGGTCGGCTATACCCCTCCAAATGTGCGCATCAATGAATTCCTGGCCGACAATGCGAGCGTCAATCAAGATGAGGCGGGGGAGTATGATGACTGGGTCGAATTATACAACGCCAGCCCTGTCACGGTCACGCTTGAAGGAATGTATCTCTCAGACAACCTGACATCTCCAAGCAAGTGGCAATTTCCCGTTGGCACAAGCATCCCACCAAACAGCCATCTTTTGGTATGGTGTGACGGAGAGTCGTGGCAAGGGCAACTTCACGCTGGTTTCAAGCTGGGCCGAGGCGGAGAGGAAATCGGTCTCTTTGACAATATAGCCCACGGCTTGGTGCCGCTGGACTGGATTGTCTTTGGCCCACAGAAGGAGGACGTCTCCTACGGGCGGCAGATGGACGGGGCGGATCGATGGGAATTGCTCAACCCACCCACACCAGGGACAAGTAACGACTAGCCCTCAATCCTCAAATTTCAAAGAACCGGGTCCTGCTCCGGCTGCACCTCCAGCAGTTGAGATCATCCCAAGTAGATGTAATAAAAATCCTCCTGTGGGACCAGGTCAGTCATGGCCCTGTGCAAGCCAATCGTCACCATGCACACTCAATTTCGATCATGTGGAGTAGCCGCTTTAAAGATAGTGTCGGCTTGGACGCGAAAATGGAGTTTTTTATCACTATTGACAAGGTGTGGTATACTATGATTAAGAAAAATCGATTGACAGCGTAGAGATAAATGATGAACAAGACCCCAAACTTTAAATGGCTGTTGCTAATCATTGGCTTTGTGGCATTGTCCATTGTTCATTGTTCATTGCTCATTGCTCAAGCCCAGTCTAGCCCACCCATCGTCATCAACGAACTGCAATATCACCCGCTCTCCGACGATCACCGTGAAGAGTACATCGAACTCTATAACAGTGGCACGATCACCATGGACATCTCTGGTTGGCGATTCAGCGACGGTGTTGTGTACACCTTTCCACCTTCCACAACCATCCTACCCAGCAGCTATGTGGTCGTGGGATACGATCCCACCACAGTCGAAACTGTCTACAGCATCAGCGGTGTGCTGGGGCCCTTTGTAAGCGGACGTCTCGCCAACGGCGGTGAGCGCGTGGCGCTTGAGGATGACCTCGGCAGTTTGGTTGACGAGGTCACCTACGACGACCATCATCCCTGGCCCGAATTGCCCGACGGTAATGGCCCCTCGCTGGAACTGATCAACCCGACCTTTGACAACAACCGCCCGTGTTCATGGGGCAGCAATCAGCCGATCACAATCAGTCTGGGCACTCCCGGTGCTCAGAACAGCATCCATTCATCGGGCAACGTCCCCCCGTGCATCACCGATGTGACACACACACCCATCTTTCCCACCGCCAGTCAGCCGGTGACCGTCACCGCATTAGTGAACGACAACAACGCGGTTGTGGCAGTAACACTTTACTATCGTCCTGAAGGAACACCTAATTACATCACACTACCAATGACAGATGACGGCAGCAACTTTGGCGCCGTCATCCCGGCCAGCGAACACGACGATGGACTATACGTCGAGTTTTACATCATTGCCACCGACGATGAGGGCGCAGACCGAATCGTGCCCGATGGTGCGCCGGGCAGCACGTCCAACGAAACGGGGCAACCTATCACCATCAGCTATCTCTACCAGGTGGAGAATAATCCACCTGCCAACAATCTGCCCATCTACCGCCTCGTTACGACACAAGAGAACTGGGCCGAACTGACCACTCGTGATCTCTTTTCCAACGTTCTGCTGGACGCAACCTTTGTCTACTCGCAAGAGGTCTTTTACAACGTCGGTGTACGCTACCGGGGCGAGAGCACACGCAACTTTTGGCCCCGCCCTTACCGGATCAAGTTCAACGACGCGCACGAGTTCGAGGACCGGGAACGACTCAATCTGGTGAGCGACGAGCTGGGGCGCGAGGCGCTGACCCACGACCTGTTTCGGCGCGTGGGTTTGCCAGCTTCTGACACCCGCTTTGTGACGCTCTACATCAACGAAACCCAACAAGGCGATTATCTGGACATCGAACAAGTGGATAATGACTTTTTGGAGGCGCACTTTCCAGAAAACGATAGCGGAAATCTCTATCGCGGCTATGATGGAGCAGACTTGACCTATCGCGGCCCTGACCCCAACAGCTACCGCCCCTACTATCTCAAAAAGAACAACGAGGACGCGGATGACTATGTCGACATCATCGCACTCACCAACGCACTCACCAACAGCCCCGACGCAAGCTTTCACACTGAATTAGAGCCATTGGCCGATATACGCCAATGGATGCGTTGGTTCGCCGTTCACGCAGTACTCGACAATCACGAAGGGGCACTGTGGATCGGGCATGGTGACGACTATTTTCTCTATCGCCGCCCATCCGATAAGCGTTTCATCCTCATCTCGTGGGACCACGACGCCACCTTTTTGTACCCCCACCACGGCATCTGGGAGCCCAACTGGTATGCCAGCGAAATTGTGCGGCGCATTCTGAACTATCCACGCTTTACCCGCTGGTACTTTCAAAACATCGCCAGCATTGCGGCGAACGAGTTTGCGGTGGCAGAGATGCACCCACGCATCGACGCCCTGCCCGACGTCGTGGACGGCGGAGACAAAAACTATTTAAAAGGGTACGTGACCAACCGCATCCCCACGCTGAACAACGAGATCCCCAGCGGCGCATTCTCCATCAACACCAACGGAGGAGCAGATTTTAGCACGCCCCAGACAGAGATTACGCTGGAAGGAGGGTGCTCCCCCTTGCGCGACGTTCACGTCAACGGGGACCCATCGACGGTACAGTACCCAACCGTGACGACCTGGCGCTATACCAACACACTGGAAACGCGAGACAACGTTTTTGTCATCAGTGATGGCCTGTACAATCACAAGATCACGGTGTATTGGGACTATTTCCACGGTGGCATCCTGACCAAAAGCACCACGCTCCTGACTAGCCAACTACCCTATACCATCACTGACGACATTGTCGTACCCACGGGCATCACACTGACCATCGAACCAGGCGTGACACTGAACTTTGCGGCAAATCGGATGCTGCGGGTGGAGGGCGGACGGTTACTTGCAGAGGGAACTATTGCTCAACCCACCCTCTTTACGCGACAAGGAGATGATTACTGGGATGGCATTCTCTTTGCACAGAGCCAAACCGACAATCGCATCCGATATGCAGAGATCGAATATGCACAAGGCGTCTCGATCTACGGCTCGTCAGTAACCATCACCAACAGCACAATCCACCACATTAGTGGCAGCGTCGGTATCCAAGCCAGTCCTTGGGTAAGCGATAGCTCGACGCTCTATCTACTGCGTAATGAGATCACAGACATCCAAGGCGACGCCGTGCGCGTTGCGGGCAGTTACGGCCTGATTCAGGGAAACGAGATCCACAACGTTGGGAATGGTACTTTGACACCGGCATCCGGTATCGTGTTAAGCGACGTGGTCTCGTCAACCACCGTGCTCGACAATCACGTTCACGACATCTCTGGTCACGGCCTCGATCTGGCCCACTCGTCGGCGACCATTGAGCGAAACCTCATACACGGCTGCGATGGCTCAGGTATATCTATTGGTTATCCCTCCACCACGGCGATAGTGAACAACCTAGTCTATTCCAACACAGACGGCATTGCGATCAAGGATAATGCTATCGCGCACATCACGAACAACACGGTGGCCGACAATCAGAGTGGCGGCGTCCGGCTGTACGAAGAACATCCGGGAGAAGGCAGCGGCATTGCCACAGTGGTCAACTCGATCCTGTGGGGCAACGAAACTGATTTGGATCTGAACGCGCTCTCTACTGTCACTGTCACCTATTCCAACCTGTACACCTACACGGCTACCGGGACTACTATTTGGCCCGGCGAGGGAAACATCAACACCAACCCACTCTTCCGCGCTCCACAAAACGGCCGCTACCGTTTGATGGAAAACTCACCGTGCGTGGACACAGGCACACCAGTCGGCGCGCCAGACGATGACATGTGGGGCATCTATCGGCCTCACGGCGACGGATACGATCGGGGAGCACACGAGTTCTTTGAGTACTTTGACTGCTACCTGCCGTTGCTCCTACGCTCGTATTGATTGGATTCGATCAAAATGTATGCAAGACACATCTCTGTTCTCAAAACGTTGATAGCCCTGATCATGGCTCTCGTTTGCCTGTTGACAGGAGCAGCCATTGTCAGCCAATCGGAAAACCGAACGGCCACGGCATACGACATACTCTTCCAAGGCGGTACGTTGACAAAAGACACCACGCTTTCTGCCAATGATTCCCCATACATCATCATCCAAGATATTATTGTGCCCACAGGCATCACGCTAACCATTGAGCCGAGCACAACACTCGAGTTCCAAGCCGATCGCTCGATACAAATCAAGGGAGGCCGGTTGTTTGCCGAAGGAACCATCACCCAATCCATTACCTTTACCAAATATGGAGACGGCTACTGGGGCGGTATCCTACTCGAAAACACCCAACAGGATAACCGCCTTCGCTATGCGGTCGTCGAGTACACAAAGGAAGCGATCACATACCCACGCACCCACGGTATCACAGCCTACAGTTCCAAAGTGACTATCGCCGACAGCATAATCCGCCACACCCAGGTCAGTGGTGCCGTCACCGCCGCTTGGAGTTCAACCCTCTACCTATTGCGCACTGAAATCTACGACATCCAAGGTGATGCCGTCCATCCCACTGGCGGCTACGCCTTTATCCAGGGAAACCACATCCACGACATTCGAAACGGCATCTACCCACTGGAAGGCATCGAGTTGAGCAATATGACCACGCCAGCCGTGGTGACTGACAACCACGTCCACGACGTCTCTGACGACTGTTTGGATATGAATTACTCATCAGCCATCATCGAGCGCAACAAGTTTCATCATTGTGGTGACAAGGGGATTTCTATCGGACATTACCCTTCCATCACGACGATAGTGAATAACCTGATCTACGAGTGCGAGGGCAAGGATGAGGATCCCTACAGCGGCACCGGCATTGCGGTCAAAGATGGCGCAATCTCGCACATTGTGAATAACACCGTATCCGGTTGCAGGCACGGCATCTATTTATACCAAGGGCATCAAGGGCAAGGCGGCGGAAGTGCGGCAATAATCAACACCATCGTGTGGGGCAATGAATCCGGGATAGATATGGACTCGCTTTCCACTGTCACCGTCGCCCACTCAGACATCGAGATGGATGTAGGCATC
Organism: Chloroflexota bacterium; assembly: GCA_024232355.1. The sequence goes on from JAAEPW010000983.1 coordinate 10,355, forward strand.
TGGCCCGGCGAGGGAAACATCAACGCCGACCCGTTCTTTCGCGCCCCGCAGAGCGACGACTTTGAGTTACAACAAGAATCACCGTGCGTGGATGCTGGCACGGAGACGGACGCGCCAAGTGAGGATGTCCAGAGCATTTGCCGCCCCTATGGTATGGGGTACGACATGGGAGCATACGAACTCCAGGACAACCTATTCGGCGGCACACTGGCAAAAGACACCACATTCTCAGCCATTTGCCATCCCACATATGTCATCACTGATGACGTCGTCGTCCCGACAGGCATCACACTAACCGTCGAGCCGGGCGTCACGCTGAGGTTCCGAGAAGACCACTCTTTGATCGTGGAAGGACGACTTGAAGCGGAGGGCACATCATCTCAGCCAGTCGGGTTCACCCGCGATGGCGACGATCCATGGGGTGCTATCATCTTGCAGAACAGCGACGCAGACAACGTCATCGCTCACGCATTGGTGGAAAACGCCGACGCCGGGGGAACGCTCATAGTCACCCCCCTGCTCGATTCTGGGGTCCACGCATATAGCTCCACACTGCGAGTAGAACACAGCACAATTCGCTACGTGGGTGGTCCAGCATTGTTCGCCCAAAACAGCACTATGCAAGTGCTCGATAACGTCATCCACAGTGTGATGACCGATGGAGTCCGCATCGTCGGGGGAGATGCCGCCATCTTTGACAATCACATTCACGACACCAGTGGAGACTGTTTGAATCTGAAGCATTCGTCGGCCATCATCGAACGCAACGAGTTACACCACTGCGGGGATACAGGCATCTCTATCGGCCAACCTTCGTCCACGACGTTGGTAAACAATCTCGTCTATGCCAACACGGATGGTATTGAGATTAGGGATGGTGCAATATCGCGCATTGTGAACAACACGGTGGCCGACAACGAGCAAATCGGCGTCTGGCTGCGCAAGGACGATCTGGGAGAAAATGACAGCAGCGCTTTGGTACTCAACTCGATCCTGATGGGCAACGAAACAGACCTAAAAGTGGATGCACATTCCACGATTACGGTTACCTATTCCAACCTGTACACCTACACGGCAACCGGAACCGCGATTTGGCCCGGCGAGGGAAACATCAACACTGACCCACTCTTCCGCGTCCCACAAAACGGAAACTACCGGTTGCTGCAAGATTCACCATGCGTGGATACCGGTACACCGGCGAATGCCCCAGACGAGGACATCCGGGGCATCTACCGACCCCACGGCGACAGGCACGATATGGGAGCGCACGAGTTCTTTGAGTACTTTGACTGCTACTTGCCGGTGATTATGCGGTTGCATCAAAGCACCACGATTCCAGGTTACTAGAACTGGCAAGTTATCCATCATTGTGGTACACTGATACATAGTCTCATATTCTCCTCTGCCGAATTGAGGCAAATCATAACCAATCAGCAGTTCCAAGGATACAAGTGATGGCTGTGACGAGCAAAGAGCACATAATTGGATGGTTATGCATCAATATATCATTGGACAAATTCGGTGACGTAATCCACACTCTATCTCTAATTACTGTCCGAGACAGTCAATTCGTGACTGTCGAGTCTCATAAAGTCGTACCGGGCAAAGTCTCATAAAGTCGTACCGGTTTGGGCTTGAAATCTGTCAAACATCGTCTCGTCGATGCAAAAAAACCATCTTGGAGCGACCAGAATGTCCTTCGCTGCCAACTTTTC
>JAAEPW010000984.1 GCA_024232355.1 Chloroflexota bacterium
TCCCACCCCGCATTCCACCGCCCCCGGCCCGATCGGACAAGCCACGTCACGGCCAAGAGTGTAGATCGCGGAGGCCGCCGGATCACTAAAAAAAACAGCGTCGGCGGAGGCAATGAGGCAGGTCAGGCCGATAGCTGCTCTGGCAATCGGTGGCCCGGGGATGATTGCCGAGGTTGTTGCACGGTGAGACAGCAATGCCATCCGAGGGATCGTGCCTCTGTTTCAGCGGTGGCGAGCACTAGCCACAAACCACCAATCACTGCAACAAGGCCAACCCGTCAATAGCGATCCCACCCCGCATCCCACCGCCCCCGGCCCAAGGGAAAGCAATGCACCACCTGGGCCAGACCAGGGGGAGACGGCGAGGGAGCGGACTTGGCCACAGAGGTGCCGGAAGCAATGGGGCAGGTCAGGTCGATAGATCCTGTGGCAATCTGTGGACACATCAACAGCGATCACCTCCCCGCTTGTGGTCACAGACAACGCCACCCACCGTTCCCCCCAAGACTCCTCACAGAATCTCTCTAGGGCGAAACACAACGGCTCAACTCAGATTCGAGGGGTAAAATGATTATCAGGACAAGTGGTTGTCTATGTTCCCCCGCATCTGGGACCAGCGTCTCGTCTACAACCAGATGTGTGGGGTAATTAAAAGTAGCTGGTCACATGAGTGTTTACCCCTCGAATCCGAGTTGAGCCAAAAAGAACTGAGAGCGCGTTTTGGCAAACGTGGGAGCGAGATGGCCCTGCAGGCGCGGGGAGTTGACAAGCGGTCGGTGATCACAGAACACGAACGAAAATCGGTGGGGCAGGAACGGACGTTTGCACGCGACCTGCGTGATGCCAAGTCGTTGAAGGGACAATTGTGGAAGTTGAGCCAGGGCATGGCACGGCATCTCCAGAAAGCAGGGCTGGCGGCCGGGACTGTGGCGATCAAACTGCGGTACTCGGACTTTGAAACGCTTACACGGCAAATGGGCCTATCGGTGCCGACGGATAACGAACGGATGATCTACCGAGCGGCACTGGTATTACTAAGACGGACGTGGCAGCGTGACCGACCAGTACGATTGCCTGGAGTAACAGGGCAAAACCTATCCCCTCCTGTGGGCCAGTTACCGCTGTTCCAATGTACAATTGCCTTCCACGTCAAGTTGCGCTATACTCAAGCGCAGAGTACCTCACGAGCAGCCCTTGGCCAAGGGCCAGGACATCCAACCAGAAAAGATCAAAGACTCACAATGGACGCAAAAGAACTCATCACTCGATACAAGGCCGGGGACCGCGACTTTCAGAACACGGATTTGAACAAGGCCGACCTGAACAGCGCCAAGCTGAACGGCATTGACCTGAGCCGCGCCAACTTGAGCGGTGCCCGACTTGAGCCGGGCCAAGCTGAACGACGCCGACTTGCGCGAAGCCAACCTGCGCAATGCCAACCTGTACGAGGTCAATCTGAGACGAGCCAACCTGTGCGGGGCTGACCTGCGCAGAGCCTATCTGCTCAACGCTCACTTGAACGATGCTGATTTACGAGATGCCGACCTGAGAGGTGCCCACCTGTTTCAGGTTTGCCTGGACA
>JAAEPW010000985.1 GCA_024232355.1 Chloroflexota bacterium
ATGCGTTGTTAGGGCGCTGCTCCACTAATGATCCCACGTAGGCTGGAATGCGATCACTATTCCTCCCATACCCGAACTTTGCCGCTATAACTCCCAGATGCTAACATCTTGCCATCTGGTGACCACCTTATCTCATAAGTGTAACCTTGTAGCACGCGCAGACGTTTTCCCTTGACTACATCCCATATCCGTGTTGCCCCGTCGTCTCCAGCAGACGCTGATGCCAGCCGGCGGTCATCCAGTGACCAAGCCAAACTATGCACACCGTTTGTGTGTCCCTCGAGTGCCCATAGTTGTTCTCCAGTGCTCACGTCCCACACTCTCACAACGCTGTCGTCACCGCCTGATGCCAATCGTGTGCCATCTGGTGACCAGGCCACACTCCATACACCCCCCACACGCCCACTGAGCTTTTGGTGCCCTTCCAGTACCAGTAACTGTTCCCCAGTTTCTGCATCCCACACCCGCACTGTGTTGTCCAGAGATCCAGAGGCCAGCTTGGCACCGTCCGGCGACCAATCCACACACAGACCCAGATTCGTATGGCCGACAAGTTGTCGCACGAGTTGTCCACCGGCCACATTCCATATCCGTATAGATTTATCCTGTGGACTCGTTGACACTGATGCCAGTTGTGTGCCGCTGGGCGACCAAGTGACGATCGGGTTACCATAAGTGGCATTTCCTTGCAACACGTACAACTGCTCCCCGTTGGCTGCATCCCATATACGTATTGTCTGATCAGACCCTCCTGATGCTAACAACTGACTTGTTGGCGACCAGGCTACACTCATCACAATCTGTGTGTGGCCTTGTAGCACGTGCAACTGGGAGCCATCACTTGTATCCCAGACTCGGACTGTCTTGTCGCCACTTCCTGACACGAGTTGTTCGCCATTTGGTGACCAATCCACACTATACACAACATCTGTGTGGCCCTCTAGTAATTGCTCCTGCGATCTATTGGAACAGGCAAAAATGGCATAGCTAATGATTGCAAGTGTGATCAGAATCAACCCGATGTTTCTTGCAGGCTTTGACGACAATGTCTGGAGTTTGAGTGTCATAATCTTACCTCGTTTTGCAGAGAACACGGAAGAAAACGACCGGAGCACCCTAACGGCCCGGCGGATAACCCGCTTTGCGGTTCTAGCGGACGAACAATGGGAGGTTGGTGAATTTTGTTATCCACAGAATATTAGCCAATTATACCATAGCAAGGTCGGGTTCATTCG
>JAAEPW010000986.1 GCA_024232355.1 Chloroflexota bacterium
CAAAGTGATTCTATTCTCATCCAACATATCGGGAATCATATCGTTTATCAGTTTCAAGACGGCCTGGTATAATCTTCGTGCGTCGCTCATTTTTTGTCCTCCTTGACAAATCAATCATCCCCCAGCTTGCTGCGGGGTATGACAAGGTTTTTTCATCCGCAGAATGCGGCAAGCCGCAAAAAATCAGACCCGACTCAGATTGATCTCGATCGAGTTTCGCTCTACGTACTACCGGGATTGCAACTCGAATCCGTAGACAACTGGTTGACTGTGTGCCATCGTAATCGTTTCTCCAATGCTTGTCAAGCCGGAGGGGTATACGCTACTGAAGCAAGAATTTGACTTGGGAACAGCGTATGTGAGCCTTTTCCAACCAAAAAAGTGTCCCGAGGGCACAAAATCTTGCAGGAAACGGCTCACATGCGCTTGGTAGTCAAGGATTTATCAAGTTCAAAATTCATTCACAAGTATTGGTCTTGGGGTGCAAAACATGTGCCAAGAATAATCAGGGTAATCAAACCGTGCAACGTCGCGCAAAATCGTGTAGGGCAGCGCACTCGATCATACACAAACTGAACAATTTCATTTCAGTGATACGATTTACCCGAGGTGTTCAAAGGTGATGTTAACACTGCCGATTTTTCTTTGTTGCCAACTATTGAAGACGTCGGTGGACATAGGTATGGATTTGTCTGGCGAGGTCGCGACGGATACCCAGTGTAACCAAATCGTCAACTTGCAGAGTGGCTAGTTCGGTGAGGCTTTGGATGCCTGCCTGCTCCAAGCGTCGAATGGATTGTATACCGACGGTCGCTCTGGTTCCAGCGGAAAAAGTGCGACGGATGCTGCGCAGGACTGGTCCCAAGGGTGAGCAGTATTTGAGGTGTTCCTGGAGGTCAAAGACCTGGTGGCGCATACGGCGCAAGCATTGTTTGACATTTCGGATACGATCCTGATCGGCCTTGCATTCCTCGCGTAGATGGTAGTAGAAGCAACGGATATCCAGGATCTTGGCCAGGCCTGAAAGCAACCAAAGATAGTTGTCGCGCCAACGTTCCTCGACACCCACCAGGTTATTGATCTGCCAGCGACGTTGTAGGTCGTCGACAGTTTTGCCCTGCCCCCGCTCGTAGAGGATGATGGAACGGAACATTGAGTGGTAAGTTCGCTTGTACGCCCACGTTTCAGCGTTTTTGCCATTGTTGGGAGATGAAAGGCCCAGCGATCCCAGAACCTCGGGGGCACGGGAGGTCTCCTGCTGCCCGGCAATCCATTCACGGTATAGCAACGACGTGCGACCGGGCATCTCTTCCATCCACACGTCTACCTTGTCCACGAGGGCTTTGCTGAAGCGACGCAAGGTAGGTGCACGATTGTGAAGCAAGTCGAGGACGAGCAGGTGATCGAGCGGGTGCCAACCTCCCAGTAAGCGATCTGAGGGATCAACGGTCAGCAGGTCCCGAATGAGTTGAGCAAACCCGGCGGTTAGGTCGAGGGGAAGTACCGCACGAGTAGCCTTTAGGCCAAGGGTAGTGAGACGGTACTTGTCGTGTTCATCGCGCCAGGCCAGTACGCGCATCAAACTGGTGAGCCAGGTGAGGACATCAGGGATGTGAGTGATCAATGATTGGCCGCCAAGTGAATGATCGAAAAAGGTCTGCAAGCTCTCAATAGATAAGCCATTCTCCGCGTGACGAGCGAGCTGGGATGCAACATGCTTGGCAATCAAGGGGATATTCTGTTCAGAGGATGCCGCTTGCCGATTGGATCGGGTCGTCGCCCGCTCAAAGTGGGAAGTGAGGGAGGGTAGTTCTTCTTGGCAGAGTGCCTGAGCTAGTTCTCTAGCATTCCAAGCATCGTTGGCGCGCACGATGACAGCTGCGTGACCGGATTGATCCCCTCGACCGGCCCGCCCCATCATTTGCAGAATTTCGGTGAGGCCCAAAGGTCCCTCCCCGTAAAAGGTAGTATCGCGTACCAGGACGTGGGTTGCGGGCAGGTTAACGCCCAGAGCGAGGGCGGTTGTGGTGACTAAACAGCGTGATTGTCCAGTGACAAAGCTAGTCCGCACCACCCCACGCTGTTCTGCATTCATCTGGCCGTGGTAAGCACGAGGACCATCAGCACCAGCCAAGTCCCCCAGTTCGTTTCTCAGGAGTTTGGCCAAGCGCTCGGCTGAACGAGTCTGGTATACAAAGATCAGGAGATTGGCTGCCGGATCGGCAAGTGTTTCCTGAGTAAATGCGAGTGCAACTAGGTCGGCTTTTTCGTCGGCCCCAAGTTCCAAGACCTGTTTTTTCAAAGAGGGATAGCGCTCGGTAACCTGGATCACATCACAAGGAGAGAGCCAGTCGCGCGCCCGATCCGTGTTGCCGAGTGTAGCCGAGAGCAGGATGATGCGAGGTGGTGCAGGAAGACAGAGCAAGTAGGTAATCAGGTATTCAAGCGTGGATCCCCGGTGAGGCGAGCTGATGAGGTGAGCCTCGTCCACACAGACGGCATCTATGGAGGCAATCCAATCATCGTAATCGGGATTCCTGAGGATGGCGTCGAAGCGCTCGGGGGTGGCAATGATGATCTCGCCTTGCTGAGGAGGAGGCGCGGCAAAGCGCTCATCCTCTAACCGGTAGTCGCCGGTGGAAATGTGAACAGTGAACGGGCGGCCAAGGGCTTCTGATAGGCGTGGAGCAATGGACTCGAGCTCTTCCTGCTTTTCGCGGGCGATGGCGCGCAGTGGTTCGAGAAGGACGGCGCGACGTCCGTGGCGAACTGCTTCCAGAAGAGCAAACAGGCCCACGAGGCTCTTGCCACTGTTGGTGGGGGACGAGACGATGAGGTTGCGACGGTTCTCGAGGATGTGGTACTTGTCAAGGGCTAAAGCCTGCACCTGACGCGGCGACGAACCTGGATTGAGGACATCAATCACTTCCGGCCAAGGGGAAGTGAGATCGAGATCCTCCCAACTTTGCTCAGGGGATTGTCCCGTTTTGCCTGAAATGCCAGCATCCAGTCTTTTCATCAGTCTCTGAACAAACGCTCCAAGGCAGGGAAAAGATCCTGTAACTCGGCAGCGTCCAGCAGATCAATTCGCTCACGCAACCATTCTCTTCGTCGCCGATCACTAATGGGAGACATCGAAAGAAATATCGGATCGTCTTCGAGGTCAGTGTCGGACGGCAATCCAAAGAAATGGCAGAGTGCAACCTGGTTGGGTTTCTGTGGGCGTTGTTTCTCGGTACGCCATCGAGAAACCGTGTTCTTATCGGCTCCAGTGCCTGTTGCCAGGACCTTTCCTTCACCGTGCTCCAGGCTATCAAAGAGGTAGCGAAGGTTTTCTTGGAAGATATCTACTCTCTCCACCAGACGTTTGAATTGCAAATCCTCCTCGGTGACATTCGCCCTCTCTGCGATTTGCTCCTGCTCGTCGGGTAAAAGCTCAGCCCCTTTGAGCAGTGTTTTGGCACGATGCTGATCGCAGTCGGCCCAGTCTGCCAATTGCTCGGGCCAGTCTTTACGATCTACTCCTTCGTGCCAAAGTAGGTACTTTAGATTTTCAGATGTTTGATTTGACATAGCTATTCTACCATACGACTATATTTTATTCAAGTTATATACGTTAAATGCCATTTTCGACTATTTTACACTTGACTTTTTCATCATAAGAAACTATCATTGAATCTGATAAGCACAGATGAGGCATCTCAAATGCTTTTACCCCCACAGAAAGAAGTACTTGATATTGATCTGCTCAACTCTGGGTTCAGTTGCGTGCTGCAGATGCCCACCGGAAGCGGAAAGACGTGGCTGGCAGAACTGGCCATTGAGTCGGTGCTGAAGAGAGGATATCGCGCCGTCTATCTCGCACCACTGCGGGCGTTGGCGAGTGAACTGAGCAACCGGTGGCAGGCACGTTTTGCGGGTTGGAAGGTGGGCATCTTTACCGGCGACTATGGCAAACCAGGACTCCCCTACCCCGTGCCGTTCCGTGAGGCGCAACTCTTGGTGATGACGCCGGAGCGTCTGAATGCTTGTACGCGAGCCTGGCGCAGTCACTGGACCTGGATCCCCGAGGTGGACCTGGTGGTCGTGGACGAACTGCACTTGTTGGGAGATACTCATCGAGGTCCCCGACTGGAGGGCACAATCTCGCGGATGCGGCGGCTGAATCCCTTTGTACGCTTTGTTGGCCTTTCGGCAACGCTGGGCAACCGAGGAGAACTGGCCGATTGGCTGGAGGGGGTGGAATATGTGTCGGCGTGGCGGCCTATCCCGTTGCGGTGGTGCGTGGTGCGCTACCGAAAGGCAACGGATAAGCCCATGTTGATGGCTGAACAAGTGGCGCGGAACGTGCAGGCCGGGGGCAAGAGCCTGGTCTTTGTGCAAAGCCGCAGGCGGGCTGAGGAATTGAGCCGATACTTGCAGACGACAGGGTTGCGCGCCCGACACCACCATGCTGGTCTGGGGCGCACTGAGCGACAAAGTGTAGAAAACGGGTTCCGAGCACACGAGATGGATGTGCTGGTAGCGACCTCGACCTTGGAGATGGGGGTGAACCTGCCAGTGCGGCAAGTGGTATTGTATGACTTGCAAGCGTTCGACGGGGTTGATTTTCGTCCGATCTCGACAAACAGCGTATGGCAGCGAGTGGGCCGCGCGGGACGACCCGGCCTGGACGACGAAGGCGAAGCAGTGCTGCTGGCACCGGCGTGGGACCGGCAAGCGGAACGATACGAGAGAGGAAAGTTCGAACCGATCCGCTCGGGGTTGGCCGACCGCCGGGCACTGGCAGAGCAAGTGGTGACGGAGGTGGCCAGCGGATTGGCCCGGACGTGGCCTCAACTGGAACGGGTGTTTGCCCAATCGCTGGCGGCGCGCCAGGAGATCCTGCCCAAGGTGAACGTGGTCATCACAGAAATGCGTGACGCAGGGATGATCCAAGAGCGTCTCGACGAGAAAGCTAGAGAACCCCGCTATCTGCTGAAGGCAACACGGCTGGGGCGTATCGCGGTGCGACACTTTTTGGCACCGGCGACGGTGTTGACGTTCCGCCGAACGCTCGAGACCTTTGATTTGTTGACTTTTCTGGACTTGCTGATCATTGTGGCGTGCAGCGACGACTGCCAGCCCGTTTTGCCGGTGGACTTTGAGGAATTGGACGCGATCGCGTGCAACCTGGCAGGGGAATCTTCGTTCTTGCTCCAACATCCACGTGTAGAAATCGTGGAGGCGGTGAATGTGGACGGTAAGCGGTTGCTGGCGGCCGTCAAAATGGCGCTGGTGACCCGGGCCTGGACCCGGTGTTCGGATGCCAATGAGGTGGCAGAGCGACACGACTGTTATCCATTCGAGGTGGCACGCCTGAGCGAGGCAATGGACCGACTCTTGCTGGCGATGGCGGCCATCCCTGAGAAACCGGAGGAGGAAGAGGGAAAGGAAGAACCAAAGATGGTGGACGATGAGGATATGCCGGTGCGAGAGCGGATACGGGCACTGCAACGGATGGTATGCACAGGACTGGACGAGTTCGCGGCAACGCTGACGTTGGTGGACGGCATTGGTCCAAAGATGGCCAAGCGACTTTTGGAAACCGGAATCGAGGACATCGAAGACCTGGCCCTGGCAGAATCGGCCGAGTTGGCGGAGATGCGAGGTCTCTCCAAAGAGCGGGCCGAAAGGTGGATTGCCAAAGCTGAAGAAGTAGTCGAGACACGATCTGCGTACCGATATCGAGAAACCGGTCCTTATCTGAACATCACCCCCCCGGGTTGGCCCTCTGAACTCGACCCTTACCGATTGCGACGGGCACTGGACCTGACAGTGGTGGGCGTGGACGGTGGCGCGCACCTGGTGACGGGAGGGCTGGAACCACACATCGTGCGGTTTGTAGACGGTGAACTGACGTGCGATTGCGTAGACGCCAGTCGAGGGAACCTGTGCAAACACCGGCTCGCTGTGCGGATGCAGCGCGGCGACCGGCAACTCTACAAGCTGGCGCGGCAGATTGGGCGCGCACCAGCGAGTGGAAAGATCGATCTGTTTGACCTGTGGTTTGGTAATCATTCGATCAAGTGAATGGGACACGGATGAACACTGATTCCTTGAAAGGAGAGCTATGACTGCTGAAAAACGTACCCTCGTTACACGCCGGGGCGTGATCCGGTTCCCGGCCTATATTCCAGTGACGACGTTCGGCGACAGATACCCGCTGGACAAACTGGTGCAACCGTACCTGCCCAGGCTAGCGCCAGCGATGATGGTCAGTTACTATTATGCGCGCCAGATAGAGGGAACACTTCGGTTGCCACTCTTGGTCGATTCGGGTGGGTTCGTGTCGCTGTTCAAGAGCGCACAAGTGATCCAGACGGGCAAATTGGGCACGATCCAGATTGCGAATGACGATGGGGTGGACACGATCCATCCCAAGGATGTACTGGACCTACAGGAACGAATCGCGGACGTGGCCTTTGGCCTGGATTTTCCGATCCCGCCTAGTATGGACGAAAAGAAAGCGCAGCATCGAATGGATCTGACCATCGCCAATGCCTACTGGGCACTGGAAAACCGGCGACGCAAGGACCTGCCGTTATATGCCTGTGTACAGGCTTGGGATGCAGATAGTGCGCGCCAGTGTGCCCAAGCGTATGCTGGTGCAGCCTTTGACGGAATTGCAATTGGCGGGCTGGTCCCAAGAGCACGTAATCTGGATTTGGTGTTATCTATTGTTAAGGCTGTGCGGATGGAGGTCAGTGATCTGCCTCTTCACGTTTTTGGGCTAGGTAAACCCGAAATCGCGAACGCACTTTTTGAGGTTGGTACTGATTCAGTAGATTCTAGTTCCTATGTCAAACTGGCAGCGGATGGGCGACTGTGGAGCCACCCCCGTATGCATTATCAAGATCCATCACCTATTGATCGGTTGCACCTCGCTCTCTGTAATCTGGCTTTGGCCACTGGTCAAGCACTTCCTTTGCCTATGACAAAAATGGTCTTTACCACGCATAGTCTGAGTATGCATACAAGTTTGGATCTATGAGTAGCGATCTTCTAGCCATCGAGCAATGCGCTCGTTGGCATCGGGTGTTTTCACCGGAATGGGGATCGCCTCTAGACCAGTGGCATTATGACTCATCAAAAGCCATTGCCCCTTTTTGAACTTGAAGGTTTGGTTTAGTAGCTCCTCGCTCATACCAAATGCTTCAGCAACCGCTTGGCGATCTGACTTGCGCGGCAACTTGGAGATAAAGTAGGTGTGGGGTTGAGCCATAATGTTGGTATCTAGGTAGCGAATCCGTTGGGTAGCAATGCCGATTCCCAGGCCGAATTTGCGCCCCCGACGAGCCAAAGTCTGGGCAATCTCGGCCGATTCTTCGTAGGATCCCTTTTCTCCTCTACGAATGAACTCGTCTGCCTCATCGAAAATGAAGGATGCCAGAGGATCAATGCGCCCAGTCTGGCGACGGTTTTCGTACACGGCCTCACCCAGTTGCTTTGTGAAAGCTCTCATCTCGTGCGGGTTATGTGCTTGGATCACCCATAGCGATGAGTGGCCGAGATCGTCCAAGTCAGTGACAATCTCTTCTAGCGTGGTGCTGGCTGCAAATGTCTCGGAGGTAGACCGTTCCAAGTCTTTCAGTTCAGTCAAGATCGGGCCATAATCCTCCGTGAATGTTTTATCTTGGGCCAGAGCTTGTTGAAGGCCTTGATGAATTCTTTGGGCAAGGTCAGGCGTGAATACGGTCTGCTTGTAATCTGCTCCGCGCATAGTAGCTCTGAGTACATTCTTGGCAATGGCACTCCTCTTGTTTATGTTGGGGCCACGCCGCGTCTTTCCCCAGGGTGTATTTTCGGTGAAAAAAAGGTCCCATACGGTTGTGCTTTGGGCCACGTTGAAATAGCGCAAGCGCTTGCTTTGTACCAGATCCCGCAAGCCTTTAGCGACCAGTGGTCTAGTTTTAAGCAGGGCCTTGGGCAATAGTGTGTAACGTACTAACTGTTGCGTGGCTTCATCAAGGGATGGTGCACCGGAGAGATCATTGATGTATTTGAAAAGACCTTCGGGCAATGTGTTGCGTCCGAGTGTCAAGATTCGACCCTGTACCTGATCATTCAGTAACTGGTCAATTAACAGACCGGTATACTCGCTCATCAAATCGAAAAAGACCAGCTTTAAAGGTTCGGTCGAATCCGCAAGAACCTTGGCTACAATGGTTGAGAGCAAGTTGGACTTGCCAACCCCGGTGAAACCAAAAATGGCAAAGTGAGTACGATACAATTCTTCAATCCGGAGTAGAATCTCAACAGTATCATCTCGGGCCATCGTTCCAATGGTGGTCAGGTTTTGCTCATATTCTTGGTCGATGCCATTGTTGGCAACCAAATTCGAGTACTCGGAATCGAGGATGTGCGCTTTGGCCCCCACCATGCCAATATTGCTTTCCAGGTCAATCGTTGGTTCTCCGTCCAGTGGTTCCACAATCTCAAGATTGGTGGGGATAGCTAACACTTGAATCTTTGTGGTATCCTCAGTAGATACATCCTCTTGGGTCTCCCAATCCTGAGATGCGCTACGGGCAGCCTCTACTACAAAACCAGGATAACCACTGGCGCTGCCCTGTAGAGCATAGTGCATAGGTAGAATAGTGGTTACTTCTAGCACACTATAGCGGCGCAGATCACCATCTGATGCAAAGTTGGGGACAGCCAACAGTGTTCCTTCTTGGATCTCATTGATGGCGCGGCGCGTGTAGTCGAACCATACCCGGTAACGATACCTCGTCTCTGGGGCATCGGCCAATTCCATCAACGTGCCTTCCATATTTTGGACAAACATTCAATCCTCCAGTAAGTTGACTTGGGACGAGCATTCCGACTAACGTCGTCGCTTGTCTCGAATGTCACGAAATGTGCGGCTTAGTGGCCTTGAACGCAAATATTGTGTTGAAGACTGAATCACCTTGGCCACTGACCTACCTATTGTCTTGGCACCCCAATCTGCTTTGTGTAATGGATCTGGGTAACCGATGGCCTCAGCAAAGTGGTTGCGTGTCAGGACTGAAAGCAGGTACATCATAACCCGTTGCCCAGGGTTGGTATGCTCTTGATCGTGCCAACCATAGACAGAGAACCTACCTAGTTGGGGTGTGTCAATTTTCATCTCAGCCGGACCCTGATCTTTGCCTGGCCAATCCCAGACAGGAGACAACAGACGTTCCAAGAATACGACATGCCCCATCATAGGTGTACGCTTGTCCCGCTTTAGAAAGAACTGCCCTAGACTACGGACAAACAGTCGTTCTTGGTTCACAATGCGTCCCATAATGCCTGCTACTTGTGTTCGATCAGTATCGCCAACCTTCTCACGGTGCAGAGTCATAAAGGCAGAATCGAACTCGATGGTGCACCAAGGGGCTGATAGGGTTTCATCAATCAAAGGCAATGTTTCACAAAAGATGCGATCCGTCCAGGGCAAGATACCCACATCCATGTCTTGTAGCTCGGGGTGAAATCCTGTTTCTAGGCTCACACCAAGAAAGTTGCGCGTCAGGTACCGGGAAGAGGAATCCTTGACAACACCGTAGAAAAGCACCTTGCGTTCCCAGCAGGCCTCTATAAGGAGACGCATACCTACACCAATTAGGAAACCAAGATCATCCGGAGACATCCAGCGTCGTCGCATCACACCACGTTCATCGGGGGCATCATACCGCAGTGCGGAGGAGTCTTTGTTGACAAACAAACGCTCACAGATGTTTTGGAAGAAATCTCTGGTGTAGGCCCACGATTCGTCCACTCGTACTACTGGTTGATACCCTGGATTGCCCAGCCGTGGTCGTTTTATTACACCACGTTCGACCAAGAATTTGGCGGCTCTTTTGAGATCGTCAAGAGAGACCGCATACTTTTCACTAAGAGCTTTCAAATCCAACGATTCATCCGGCGCCCGAGACAACTCTTGCACCAAGAATCGGTACAAGTCCATTTTCTTCAAAGAAGGGATTTTGAAATAGTCTGAAAATGGACGGGAGAGGGCGATGGTAATATCGGCTGGGGTGAGGGCACGGCGATCATAGGGATAACCTTCCAAACCGATATCTCTCTGCGCTCTCGCCACTGATGCCAAGACCGACGAGGGAGACAAGTCCATCAAGAGAATATGGGGGGCCTCAAGGCGTGAGGATTGAATAGTGTTGTAGGCGAGAAATATCTCTGCCAGTTGCATGATCTGTATGTGAACTGATGACAGATTGACCTTTTCCTGCTCCGTCACCAGGAATTGTTCTCCCCCATCCTGGGTTACCTCATCCAAGTTGGCAAATGGCACTGGTACCCAAGCGACCATAGACACATCTTGTTCAAGAGACCAACGTTGGTATTGCAGTTGGTGCTTGCTGCCCGAGAATGCAATCTGCCCACGCGCGCCATAGGCCCCACCGAAAAAGGTGATCATATCGGAAAAGACCTCACGACGACAGGTGCCGTCAATGGCAATAAAGCTCAAGGTATCTGTGCCTAGTGTACGCCCGATCTGATCCTGCAGGCGTGCACGAAAGCGTTCATTTTGGAAACGTGCTCCAAAATCACAGATCAATCCCTTGAAGAAATCCTGGTAGAAGCGTTCTGTTGCTTCTGCCCGTTCCCGATATAAATCTTCGTACTGCTCTTGGCTTGCTAAGAGAGCATCGTGATATTGTTTTGAGATTTCCGATATCTTGGACACAGTTAGTTCCTATGTTACCTTTCAAATCTAGCACTGCATTTGGGTTAGGCCTATCCTACAAAATTCTTGCTTGATGTGCAAGGATTTTTGCACACGGGCAACCCCTTGTTGCCTCCGGATCGTCTGGAATAGAATATCATTGCTTCTTCAAGTCAACGATCGAACGTCTTTTGGAAGTGGCAAGTTCTTCCTCAAGCGATGATACGGCTCGCCAACCACCATCATATAGGAATCGGTTCACTTTGTTAGCAGGGTTATGAATTGGATAGACCTGGGATTCTTCACCCTCAGCGTTTTCGACTACATATAGCCAGTACCGGTTGCCAAGCTTTTGAGCCTTCTTAAATTGTGTGCCGGTTAGACCGACACCCATCTTGCCCCACTCGTTTGCCGTCGATTTTACCTCGATGTACCGTGCTACTTGACCAAACTCATCCAATGACTCGATATCGTAGCCAGGGTGTTCGTGTGGCATTTCCTTTGGTATGCGACCAGCCTCTTTCTCAAAGGCAAGCACTCTATCTACACCTGCACGGTCGATTCTTCTGATTCTTTCAATGTCAACCCCTTTTTCATCCTCGTCTTTTTCCTCATCCTGGTCGGACTCGTCGGTAAAGAATACATACGTAGCTAGGCGACCTTGAATCTTTTTCTTCGTGGATGGCTTGTCGCCCTTTGTCTGATCACCATCGCCCCGTGGTGCTCTACTTGGGAGCTCAACGTCGTCGCCTTTTGTAGTATCGACCTCATCCGCATCTGGTGTAGGCGTCTCAACATCTCCCTCTCCATCTTCCCTGCCAAGGCCTATGTCGTCGACCAAGTCGGTACCTCCAGGAGCTATTGCGACACTGTCTGGGACCGCCTGGTACCCCAAGGTCTGTAGCGGAGCAAAGCCCAACTCACTGAGCTCTTGCTCTGCGCTCTCCATGGAATCACTACGCAGCACCTCTTTGATTCCCGGTGCAATCTGTCCGGCTTCGCCGAGTGGATTCAGGGCATACGCCAATTCACGCGCGATGGCTGCCCAAGAGATGTTGGCATTACCTACAAAGTAGATGCACTCATCCTCTGGGTCAAAGTAGGCTAGAGTATCCTCCGCTGGCGACGTGTCGGTACGATTATATGCCTTGATCGTATAAGTGAGCACAAGCCTTTGGGCGCGATACGGTTCAAGTCTCTCCAACAGATATTGCTCCCAATTTCCGTTCTTCTGAGCTGCTAGCACGCGTGCAATGAGGTGAGATCGGTTCTTCAATCGGTTCTGCAAGTCGTTGGAGAAAGCTGGATCGACGCACTCGACAAGCTCAGTCGTTACAGCTTGGCTCAAGGGGAGAACACCAGCAGCTTTCATAGCCTGCCATGCGCCCTGAGGTCGCGGTATTGCATTGTGTTGCAAAAAGGTTCCAAATTTTTCCTTGAGCCCAGGACGATCCTCGAAGTACATCCGCCTAGGAGAATTGAGTAGTTTACGATCATCAGGAATCACTTTGACATCCCAGAGTCCCGAAAGCGCATCTTCCAGTATCTCTTCGTGTTCTAGAGCATCATCCAGTATGCTCCAACATTGCATCAAAACATTGTACACATCGTCATCCAACGACTTGTTACTTCCATACTCCTCGCTAATCTCCAGCAACACCTCAATGGCATCCTCGGGCTCAGGAGAGTCCTTCACATCCAGCTGGTCTAGCAACCTCCCGTATGCTCTAAACTCATCGCTTAGTCGAAAGCGATACTTGCCAAAAGGATGTTCGCCCCAAAATACCTTACGGGGATGCACATATTGATCCCCTTCTAGAAGCAAGCAAGCGGCATCCTTCAGAATCGCTATTTCCGGAGCATTAACTCTTTTGTCATCATTTAGAAAAGTATATACTTGCTTATTCAGTCCAAAATCGCTGTTCTTGACAGCTTGCAGGAGGTGACGAACAACCTGTGTCGTCTCGGGTTCGCCGGGGATCTCCAGGAACTTCATAAACGCTGTGGTTCTCCCTTGTTGAGGAACGTCCAGAAAGCGAGCTTGTGTAGCAAACAAGTGTCGGCGGAAAACATCGTAGACTTTGACAGGTTCATACCACTGTTGAGCATCGCCTTCTGCTGGTAGCCAAGCCATCTGTCTCAGTCGTGCAAACCTGTGCTGTTGATGTTCGAAAGCTCGACTCCACTCGATACCTATCTTAGTAAAGATCTGCTGGATTACTTTACTCCGGTATTCATCGGGTGGTTGCACAACAATTCCAGCGATTCGTGCAATGATCATCTCCGGCCGTGGCACATCGGTGACCCCCAGCCATTTGAACAATTCCTTGACGGCCTCTTGGTTGTGTTCGGGGATGGAAGCTATGGAAACATGATCATCTCCAAGGATATCGGCAACAAGCTCGCAATCGAAATAAACAGCCCCAGGTGTTCGGAAGCGACCATCGGTGCACTCAACAATGGGGCAGAAAGAAAGCACCTCCCGAGCCGTATAGTTATCTCGTATCTTGCCCAGGTTTTCTGCCAGGATCATGGTCAACTCTCTGCAGGCTCGCTCACTCACACCTTTGTCAGATTCGAAAGCTCGTGGGACGTGCTCGATGACATAGGTCTCAAGTGTCAGCACACTTGCATCTAATTCCTTTGTTAGAAAATCCCCGCACCTTTCAACCACTCGTGGATCGACCACATTCGTCAACTGAAGTCGATCTTGAAAACCTCCAGGAATCACCAGATGGCCAGATGAGTAAAGTTCATCGCCTGACGGCCAGACACTCAGGTGCTGGAGTCTCTTCACGTTCTGCGGGTCTGAGCGGACTTGTGCGGGTCGCTCCGCGAACCAATAGAGTAAATCAACAAACTGTTTTGGCGAGCCTTTCCAGATCGATTGCAAATCGTCCGGGCTCGATGTCTCGAGGATATCAAGGGCATCTGTCACGCCGAACTCGGGCACCAAACCCAATATGGCTTTTGGATTGTCGTCTGCTGCAAAGATCGCACTAGGCTCCAGGAGATCGAACGCGATACGAATGTCTGATCCTGCTTTCCTCAAATCATCTGGAGAACACAACCAACCGTCAACAGAGCAGGCAATAGCGCAGGTTCCTAACCCTTCCTGTGTGGGTGAACGAGAGAGGAGAAGGTCAATTTCATTTGAGAGGATTTCTCGGTTGTCGATTGACTGAATCCAGTTAGGGGCATCCTCTAGGCGCATAGTCCTGTCTAATCCTGCACCTTTCAGGCCCTGGGCCAGATCCTCAGCACTGAGGTACTTGACACCCACCTCCCGGTCTCTTAGGACGTTTGAATATGGTGTGAGGTCAGGATGGACGATATCCAAATTGAGTTTTTCCAGAACTGGAAGACAGGGTTCCTCCTTGTCTCTGCTTTGGAGCAAACACACCTGAGCAGATTGCTGCCAACGCTCTCGGGAAGTATAGACCAGCGGTAATCGACCTACCAGACGTTTCATTTCGTGCCAAAATGATTGAAGGACACTTTCCTTGCTTCCGTTTTCCGCATCCCTCGCCAGTTCTCTGACGTCATCCAGCAACTGCCACAGGCCTTTATGTTCCAGAATCTCTGGAAGATCAGGCAAGGCCCGCGCCACTGCACGAGCGGCGGCCTGAACGGCTGATGCGTTCCACTCGCCTTGATAATCCTGCTCAAAAAGGATCCGTTTGCGGTCGGAGGATGGATAAAAGTCAGCGTTGATGTGCAAAGGCAGTCCAATCGGATGTTGGGTAGGCAGATAGGCATGGAAAAAGCCTTGGATATTGCCACTTTCAACGTCGACTTTAGGAATGGCAACGATGACCTTTGAGCTTCGTTTCTCTTCAATTTGGCCGCCAACCCTGGAACGGATATCTTTTGCCTTTTCATCAAAGTCACTATGAAACAGATGCCAGTGACTGACACTGGTGTCATCTTTGCTCTTCTCTTCAATGAGAATCTCGTCTTTTTCCTGGATCCGTTCGATCTCCTTGACCGTGTGGCCGTTATGCTTGAGCTTGACCTGCGACAGGTTACGAAGAAAAAGCAGTGAACTCGGTAGTGCACGCTCAAGTTCGTTCAATAGGGTCGTTACCTGCTTGGAGTTCATTGGTTCGACTCCAAGCTCCTTCCGAATTCCTGTATCTGCGTCCATCGCCCACGGAAATCGAAAACGTGTGCCGACCATGTTACCTATGGGTTGTTGCACCTTGATACGGCGCTCGGTCACTTGCTCTGGGCAGATAATCCAATGCCGACCCTTTGACATGACCTCTGGCTGATCTGTGATCTGATACACGGCGATGAACCCAATGCCAAACGCCCCAGTTGTATTACTCTGCCGTCGCTTGTCGCCGCTCGCAGTCAACCGAAAGCGATGGAAATCACAACGATATCCCTTGTCTGGTTCACGTAACCAAGGGCAATCCGAGTGCTGCATATGTTCGCAGTCTGAAAAGACTCCGTCGTTCTCGACAACGAGCGCGTCATCACATACGTCGAAGATGATCTCTGTAGCGCCAGGGACATCATCCGCATTCTGGATCAGTTCGTTCGCTAATGTTATGTAGCCCCGAAGATCTCGAAGTTGTCCATTCAAGAAGCCAAGATATTCGACTCCTAATGAAAGATAACCTTCTTCCATTACGCACTCTCCATACACTATGCTCGGACTCTAGGCAAGCGTGGTATTCGTTCCTGCGTATAACTGGGACAAAACGTACGGGAATCGCATCTAGTGCAAGTGTTTTCGTCCGTGGCATTTTTCTCCCAGGTGGATAGCACCCGACCAACTTGTAACTCTTTTCCTCTACAGGTCTCAATTCGGGCGACGACCTCGTCGAAGGAGTGAAGGGCAGTTTGGACTGTGCTGGGATCAATCTCTACGATGCGCAGTGCACGTCGCAAGCGGAAATCAAGAGGGAGTGGGGGAGGGTCTTCGCCCCTGCGCCAGGCACTGATCAACTCTGCCGTCTCGCTACCAATCTCTGGAATGATGTCTGTTCCCCCAGCCTGGATCTCTCGACGAAGCTCTATCAAATCGTCTTGGGTAGGCAAAAGCTCGTTGAGGTAGATGATCGCACCAGCGACAATGGGCAAGCTATCTTGGTGACGATTCCGCAGATGGGCGTAGGTTTGCACTTGCCAGGCGTAGATGTCCCAGTAATTTGGTCCCTCTGCTCCCTCCACGTGCACGGGAGGTCGGCGCATACCTTTGTAGTCGATGATGATCTCAAATTGGCCAGGTGGGTCTTGCGGAACCGCATCGAGGATGATCTGCACCAACAAATTGTCTTGCAATGCAGGTTCCGCAAGCTCAACGTGGGTGATGACGTCGATCACGCCGACCATCTCGTAGCGATCGGCCTCTCGGAAGCGATAGCGTTCCGCGATCAGGTCCAAAGGCAGTGATCGTGCGCCTGTCAGACGTACCTCAGCTCGATGAATCAACGGAAAGAGAAATGGCCCCAGGTCGTTGATCGCGGCTGTGGCACGGGCATCGCCCAAGCGCTCCAGACGTTCGTCCCAGGGAAAAAGACGCTGCGCGGCCAACCTTCGTTTGACCAGTTCGCAGATTTCGTCTATACGCTCCTGTGGCCAGGGAGGGAGATCGTTCTGTTCAGCTTCTCGCGCAACGTGATACTGGCGATAGGCTTCTTCCAACACGCTATGGATGAATTGACCGAACCACATCTGGACCGGGCGAGAGGCAGGCAAGTTACCAATCCGTGTGTACCGGTATTGGAGACCGCAGCGTAAGAACCCCAACAAATCGCCTGTGAGACTGTAAGAAGGCAGAGCATAAACAGAAGGTCGTTTGGACAGTTGCATCACGTCACCTCAGATTTCTATGAACGGAACGGCACCATCCCAATGACAGCATTCGCTTCGATCCCAACCCGTCGCTACATTGAGTATGTTCCCGCCGGGCATCGTTCTGCGAAGCCCTACCAGTAGCAATACCTCTTGAGGGCGACTGTAGGCCACAAAGAACTGGCGGAAAAGATCATCAAACGCGCGATCGACGGCCGTTCTTTGAGGGGCACCCAAGTCAGTATGGGGACGCAACAACTCTTCCAGGGTATGAGATCGGCCACCATTCACAGGAAAACGCTTGAACCGGTGGGCAGGGTGGTTTGTCTTAAAGTCTGATCCTACATCCACGATCATCAGCGGAAACTCTAATCCCTTGGACTGGTGGATGGAGAGAATACTTAGACGATCACGCGGGAAAGTCTCCATCAAGTCCTCGTTGACCTTGATAGTGCCCGCGGCAATTGGCCCCAGGAAATCACGCAGCAGTTCCTTGACCGAGGCGTCGGACAAACCCTGGTTATTTGGATCAGTGACCACACGTCCTGAGAATTTGCCTACCTGCTCACAGGAGGACACCTGCCGAGTGAAAACCTCCAGATAGATCTGACCTTCAGGATCATCGTGTAGTTCGGGGAAAAAGTGAACCAATCCGTAGATCAGGTCCAAGATCGGCACGGAACGTGGCCACGTCCAGCCTTGGCGTTGTGGATCTCGCTCCGCCCAGCCGATGGCAAAGTTGAGCAAACCCTCGGGGGCATCTTCGGACTCGGCGAAACCGATCGCCTGGTCACGCCAGGCGTGGAACATGTTCTGGATACTTGTACTCACTCCACTTGTCTGATCCTCAATCACCCCACCCGGATCAAGGCACTCGAGTAGGAACCCACCAAACCGGGCCACGATGGGGATGCCCGTCAGGTCCTGTCCGCGAGGATTGAATACCTCAATACCTTCGTGCTCGAGATCCTGGCGCAGAAGTAAGGGCAAGCGGGGTTTGCCGCTGGAGTTGAACTCTCGTGGACTGCTACACAGCAGGGAACAATCCCCCAGATCGCCACCAGCGGGGTTGCTTTGAACGATGGCACCGTTGGGGAGTGTGTATCCCTCGCCACGGAAGACCTGATGGATAAAATCGGAGAGGTCGCGAGACAGAGTTTCCACATTGTCGCGGAACATGCCCAGTATCGGCACTCCTGTTTCGGCGGAGGGACCGTAGAGCAACTTGGGCTTTTCCGCGACTCGCACAGCTTGATAGCCATCATCTAATCGAGCATAATCGTTCACAAAGTCGACAATGGCATGGGTCGAACGGTAGTTAATGTTGAGAAAGATCGGCTCGATTTCTCGTTCAAAGGTACGCTGGTAGCGCTGGGCAAAATCTCGGAACAAGCTCACGGTGGCGCCTCGGAAACGATAGAGGCTTTGGTCATCATCGCCGACCACATTCAATGCCCCGTGGCAAGCTTGCGCCATCTCAAAGTAGATGCTTTCCTGCAGCAAGTTGGTGTCTTGGTACTCGTCCACCAGGATGACTTGGAGTTGTTCTAAGAACTCGCCTAGCTGATGCACCCACAGACGATTGAGCATTTCCTGTTCAAGCAGCGCAAAGTCCAGCATTCCTCGCTCCTGGAGACCGGCGTGGTAGTCGTTGAGAGCGGCATCTACGAGTTGGATGGCATTCTGTTGAGCAGGTTGTGCATCAGCCACAAAGGTTGGCCAATTTACCTGATCTTGAAAGCGACGCTGCCAGATTTCCTGGAGAATATTGTTCTTGGCGCCGATGTTCCAGCCCCACTTGCCGCCCCCCCTGATTTGGAGCAGAAAGTTGTCCAGGTCATCGTCCCGGTAGCGACCGCCGCCAAACAACCCTTCTCGAAGCAAAAGTGTTTTGGATACAAAATCATCCACCAACACCGGCGGCTGGTCACCAGGCTCACGGTACTGACGCAGCACCTGCTCGCAGATGCTATCTATGGTGCCGGTGGTGATTTGGTTGATGTCCACGTTCGCCAGTTGGGCTTGAATTTCCGGAGGGATTTCCGAATCGGCCTGGAGAGTCTCCAGCAGGCGAAAACCCCAGCCGAGGATCCGGGAACGCAGCTCTGCGGCGGCCTTGACGGTGAAGGTGGTGGCCAGGATACCCTGGGGCGGGACATCATCGACCAGGATGAGCTTGAGAATACGAAGAGAGAGGCAGGTGGTCTTACCTGTGCCAGGACCGGCGACGATGAAGAGCGGTTCGCCAGGACCAGCTTCGATAGCGTCACGTTGCTCAGAGTTGGGCCTCGGACGGAATGTATTATAGGCTTGGTAGAACCTGTCGATGCTGATCATAGACTACTCTCCATCTGGCTTATCATATTCTTGATATTCTTCAAGGAGTTGATCAATACAAACGATTTCATCATGTCCAATGCCAGTCTTCAATTCTTCAATTTGCTCAGTGCCAATATCCCCATCCAATACGCACACGGTATGATTTTGCCAGCCAATCTCGCGTGCCCCAGCACGTGTCTCAGCAACACGATCGTAAAGTTCCTTAGACTTGTCACCCCAATGGTTTTGAGTTATAGATTTGACCTCTGCAGCACAGAACATCCGCTCCGCTTGGTCGATACCAATGAACTGCCATTGTCGCCGACCCGTAACTGGGCCAACTACTTGGCGCAAAGAACGACTTCTCCGTTTCGGCCAACCATGCCACTCTAGATCTGGAAACTTAGACCGCAGCCATAAATAGACAACCTCGTTCAACGGATTATGGCTTGAGTTCGTAGCCAAAGTATTGTAGAAATCAGCTATCCAGGAGCATGGCTCATCAAGAGAAAGCAACAAAGGTCTTTCAACCTTGCAAAGATCAAGCAACTCACCGGCCTGAAGGATTCTGGAGAATTCAACAAGTCCACGCAACAAGCTGCCGATAGATTCGCTATAGCAGACCTCAAACAATCCTTCTGCCTCTTCAAGCGTTGGTTGCTCTTGGCGACGCGCATTGAAGGCGCCACGCACCGATCGTCTGTTTCGTTCAATAGCTACAGCACAAACAGCAAATGCCCAGAGTGGAAAATGGTAGGACATGCTATGTCCGGGATGCCAGTCTGGTGCCGTGACCGGCTTCTCATTGCATAGCACATGCGCGAAATCCTCCCTCTTGCCATCCTCAAGTGCATTTATGAGGACTGGCATGTCCGTGGTCAGATGATGACATATTTCCTTCCAGTTGCCAGCGATTTGATCATATGTTCCTCCCCGGAACACGTTGGTGGGATTGTGCGTCCGCAGGCGATGGGATTTGAGGATTTTGGAAATCGAATCATAGTCAATCCGAGTCCAGTCGCGAAAATCTGGAAGAGCGGGAGCATAGACTTCCCTATCATTTTCGACTCGCACCGGTCGACGCAGTGCGAAATGAGCAAAAGAACCCAGCAGGCTCTTCCTCTCTGCAAAAATCCCCATATCGAGAAAGAAAGCACGCCGAGCAAAGTTCTCACAGAGATTGTTTGCAAGCTGCTGCCCACTGCTTAGCCAGGCCTCTATTTCCTCAGGGGCGAACAGCGATAGAACACCTAATCCCTGTCGTAGCCTTGTGTTAAAGGAGCCATCCGGTACAATGACAGAATCGCTTGACCTACTTGCGTTCTCTAGCATCTTATCCCGAGTTCCTACGGACAGCATACCTTGAATAGCTTCAAGGAGATCGATCTCGTCCGATGTCAAGTCGGACTCTGCGAAGCGTTTTTCAACCTCTTCTCTAGTATTTGAGCAACCAGACTCCCAAACTTCACGATACACATCAAATGCCCGTTGGACAATATCTCGAGCTCCCCCCCCACCTAGCATTGATGGTAGAAAGATCAAAGGCGCGCATTGGACAGCGAGATCCTCAAGTATCTGTTCTTTCCATCCTCCTTCCGAGCCATAGATAAAAGTTATGAGAGCAAAACTGTCCGAAAACCTATCTAAATGCTCCTGGTATGCCCGAACCATCTCGTTGTACTCAAGACGTGTCCTGTAGAAT
Organism: Chloroflexota bacterium; assembly: GCA_024232355.1. The sequence continues at coordinate 20,523 of JAAEPW010000986.1, forward strand.
TTGGCATCAGAGTTATGTGCATTGTCCCAAAAAGCAACAATCAAGACTGCGCGGACCTTTTCCGACTCATCAAGAAGCACGATATCGGGTTCGACAGGAAAATCGAACGAGAGTCGACGTGTCACTTGATTCTGTGACACGTCAGGAAGATGAGTAAGAATGCCCCCCAGATGTCCTTCGCATGCATGGCCTATATGTTTGCCGATAGCTCGTTCGCTAATCTCCCGTCTAGGATTCATAAATAGCTCCTTCTGGACGCTTAGTTGAGAGTGTCGAAATCCGGTACTTGCACTGGCAACGGCACATCCTTATACGATGCAGATACAACGACCTGTCCTCGACTCATCACCTGCAGCTCTCGCTCAAAACCCATTAGATCAGACGAGGCATTACGGATCGCCTCGCGCCGCTCATTCTCGTTACCCAAGGACATGGTCAACTCGGTATTGATCTGAGTGAGCACTCCCTGATCGATCTGGCTGACTTGCTGACTCACCACGGTTAAGCCAATGCCGAACTTGCGCCCCTGGCGGCTGATATCGCGAAAGACTGAGCCGAACCTCATCCGCTGAGGGTTGAGGACAGTGGGGGCCTCCTCGATGACGACGTTGACGTGGGGCAAGTGATCGGGGGATTTGACCTGATCACCCTCAAGATAGGGCAATTCGCCAGTCTCCAACCGGCGCACGAGTTCGTCAGCCAGACTGCGCATCCCGATCTGCCCTTGGGTATCGTCGTTACCCAAAGCCTGGCGGATCTCGGCGCGCAAATCGTCGGGGGTCTCGGCAGCGCGCAGCGCCTTGCGGATGGCAAAGAGGACGCGGGCGACTATGGTAGTGAGGATGAACTGCTCCATCTCGTTCATCAGCGTGGTCTCGACAACGATAACGCGCCCGTGCTCGAGGGCGCAGAGGATATCGGGGAGCGTGGAAACGTAGGGGAAACCCATCTCGGGATCAAAGCGGGTAAAAACTCGGGTGTGACCGTGGCGCAGAAAACCCACGCGGCGCTGCACCGCTGCGATGGTACTGGGCAAGTATTCGGCGGCCAGCTCAACCTGGTCATCCAGACCACCGGTCTCCCCCAGCAAGAGTCGCCCGATCCACTGCTCGCCGCGAGCGGCGTAAAACTGGTTGGAAAAGGCGATCTGTTGCTCGGTGAACTCGACAGTGCTGACCAGGTCATCGGGGACAATATCGGCACGGGAGAGAAGGACACGACGTTCCAAACCATCGTCACTCAGATTCCGGGCCGAGAGATAGTAGAAAGGCACAATCAGTTCCTGTTGTTCAGCTTTTGCGTAGGAGGTTACAATACCGTGGATACCATCGGCCCCACCGGTGGACGCGTGCCAGTGGCGGAACTCGTCGTGAGGATCAATGGCAAAGATAGAGGCCGGAGGACCTTGTACTTTTTCCTGGACAACGGCGCGATTGTGCTCTAGGATCGAGCGGAGGAATACCATCATCAGGTTGCTCTTGCCGCTGCCGGTACGACCAAAGACACCGATGTGATGAGAAAGGGCATACACGGGGAGATAGATGGGCACGCCAGCGAGCGCTTGTTCACCGGCGAGCAGGTCGCCGACGTAGAGACCAGACTCTCCCAACTGACGGCGCATCAGCGTACGCACGACGGAGGCAATGCCCGGATTGGTGTGATCTACATAGTAAACGTCAGAGAGATGCTGGGGCAGGCGACGAGGCCGGTGAAAATCCCACTGGTCGGAGGCAGAATCCCACTCGGCGTAGCCCAGGACGATGCCGCGCAGTTCGATGAGCTGTTCGTCAGTCAGGTCCTGGGCCAGATAGGAATCGGGCATCACAAGCTTGTTGCGGGCGACCTCGCTCATCTCTACCAGAGGGCTGAGAATATTGGCGTACTGGGTGGTGCGAAAGATATAGAACCGATCCGGCCCGCGCCGACAGGGAAGGAGGAAGAGATCGCCGACGGCAACATCGGTATTGCGGGCGATGACGGTCAGTTGATTGGTGTTCCCTTCAGCCAGAACACCAAAACGTTCGCCTAACCCCTTGAGCAGTTCTTCCATATCGGCCATAGGTCACCTCTATGCGTGTCCGGTAGCGCGGGAGGCATCCCGAAACAGAGAGCGCTTCATCCCCGCTTCGACTGCCGCGTTAATGATCTGCTTGCGCAGTGCCACTCGCTCAGCTTTTGTCAGGGAGGCCCGATCGTGGGCAGCCTTGATGGGATAGGGATAGCCATAGCAACGCTGGTCGTGCCCGGCATAGTCCAAATCCTGCAAGATGCGACACTCATTGGCGCGCGTTTCTTCTGCGGTCTCCCCTTGAACCCGTTCGTGCCAAAAAAAGCTATCCATATCCAGACGCATCACGGGCGTAGTACGGTGGAAGCGAAGCAGGTAAGTGACCGCCCCAGGTGGCGGAAGTCGACGCCCACTAGTGAGTGAGAGACTCCATTCATCTAGATCGGGCAGTGGCAGACGCAGATACCAATGTTCGGCAACCTGCCCTTTCTCCAAATCCCTCTTTTCTTGAGCCAGTTCGTCGACCAATTCAATCTGAGGAAGCCCATGAGACTTGGAGAGGGCTATGAAGGCTATACCCCGCTGCCGAGCCTCGACACAGCAAAGGCGTTTCAGGTGTTCGTAGAAGAGACTCTCGGCTGGCCTACTAACGAAAGGTAGGGAGAGAGTACCATCTGTCAAGATGTACGAAAGGGATTCACTCTCTTGAATGACTCGCAACGCCGCACCGAGTTCTGCGGTTGAACGTAACTGAATGCCGATATTGCCAGCATCAGCAGCATGAGGATAAATCAGGCCCTCTAGCAATGCTGTGATCGTGTTGGGCTTGTGTGATTCGGATGCTTTGAGGTGCCGATAGTCCGATCCCTCGATCACATCGAGAAGCGGCGCGCCAGCGAGGTAGGCGAAGGCACCACCCAAGGCCTGCACACGCATCTCTTTATTCTCAGGTAACCAGGTAAAGTGGACGAGCGGTTCAGGCAGTGGGCCTATCTCGCGCAACCCGGAGAGGGGTTCGGATTCGTAGGTCGTTCCATGGGCTAACGTGACATAGACGAATGAATCGGCATAGCTGACCGAGGGAAAATCACCAGTACCATCGACACCGGCGAACCGAAGATTCTGACACGAGGTCGTATGATCAAACAGCGTCAAGTGATCTCGGATGCAGTCTTTTTCATCCTCACCGATCCGGGGTTGCTCCTCCCAGGATTTCATCCGAACAGCAACTTGTTCGATCTGCTCGCGAACTGTTGAACGAAGGTTGAGGTCAAAACGCATTACTCATATCCTCTTTATTCCCTCAAAACAGTGAAAGTTGCTTATGCCCTTCTGACTTGTGAACAGACATGCTGAGGTTTACGTTTTCTTCAAGCAAAATCCGCTGGAGCGAACGATAGAAAGCATAAATGTTGTGAAAACCTCTGCGCCGGTTGCGATTATTGCCTCGGAAAATGATGACCTCGATACCATCACGACGGCAAATGTCACACGGGCACGACTTCCACGGAGCAGATTCTAGTGTCGCTCGAAGCATTGGTCGAATGTCTTTGCGCTTGGGTGTAATCAAACGATCATACTCATCAATTACATCAAGTGTTTCTTCCACTGACAAAAGGCCTTTGTCAAAATCTCGTACAGCTTTCATACAGAGCTTTTCAAGTCGTTTCACCTTTTCGGCATCAGCTCGACCCTCTTGTACCATTCGCTTAGCCCGGAAGCTCTTGCCCGCCTCAGGGATACGAATTGCCGTATAGAAACCGTTTTCCGTCATATAATTCTGCCCGCCACTTCCCATCCAGGCTCGGCGGAGAAAGGATGCACTATCTACTGAACGTACACCTAAACTGGCAAAGTCGGGCATCACTTGTAGGCGAGCAATACCAAACAAGTGGATGGCTACAGTTTCCGGCACGACCTCGTGAACGGCCGAGAGTATGCGCATAATTTCTTTTGTGCTAGACCGCACTAATCCGCCAAGAGCAATGTACTTGTAGCCCATCGTGACGTATTGACGGGCGGCCTTAGCGTAGCTCTCAGCATCCCAACCCTGCACAGCACCGATGGGTTCCCAAGGCAAATCACGCTTTCGGTGCTCTTTGAGAAACTCTGCGGCGTTTTGGATGGTCAGTTCGTAGCGAAAGTGTTTCTGATCCTCAGTGGCAGCAACAACTAGATGATCGATAGATACACCATAGTCGAACCCCAGGCGTGTGTAGTACTCGAGGATCTCGTCGGTCGTATATGGGGGGTTCTCTTCCTGGATGTACCCAAACGCCCCGCAATCGCCCATAATGGGAAACTCGGGTGGTACGCGTAGGTAACGATGCACACCCATCTCGTTGATGCGCTTCTTTTTTTTCTTGGTCTTTTCAGCCACAACTTTGGAGACAAGGATCCCATCGTAGTTGGGCTCGGGGTACATTTGGTGAGCATAGGTCTCGTTGGACCAATCTCCACGTCCGCCAGAGTGAGTGTCGGTCAAAAAGTCATAGTCGGGGTCGACAAGGTCGTCCCACTCGGGAATAAAATAGCGCAACCTCTGTTGGTGTGGTTTGTTCCACCACGAGTCCGGGATATTGATGACATAGTCCACGTCAGGGTTTGGGCGGGCCTTGCTGCTCTTGGCACTTTTGGGTTTGGCAGGGCTGTCGGGTGGTGAGGAATCGCCATCGAGCAAGGATAGAACATCAATGGCAGGATCGAGCAATTGAGCCAAGAGAGAGTCACCTTTGTCTGCCAAGTGATGCAAAATGCGTTTGGCCAACTCTCCTTTGAGGCCGACCAGGCCACACGAGAAGCGTTTCGTCTCAGCGTTGGAGACCGGGACGGCACGCGGCGTTCCTTGCCCCTTTACCCGCTTCTGCGATGCCTTGCCGGTGAAAAAGAGCGCGGGCGCGGCGAAGCGGACGGTGTCGTCGAGGGCGAGGGCACGGAGGTAGGAATCGCCCAGGAGAACGAGAAGCAGGTCTGCCGGTTGAGCAAGCAGTTCGCGGGCACCTTGAGACACACGGAGATGCTCGGCCCAAGTATCTATCTCCTTGGCCTTCATCCCTTGGAAGGTGCACTCGTAGGGCACGATCTCGCGAGCGCCGGGGATGAGCCCATAGCCAGCGGAGAGGATCCAGAGGTCGAGGCTATCGGCGCCATATTTCTCACGAAATCGCTGCACGCCATCCATCAGGCGGACGTGCTGTATGCCGGTGTAGAGGTCCTCGGCCGGAGTGCGAAAGTCGGCCAGTCGATCCTCCAGTGCCTGGAACTGCTCAGAGTCGTGCAATCGCTCGAAATCGCTCTGGGCGAGCTGATTTGCGGGGGAGTGTTGTTTTTCTCCGGTACAGGATGTGATGATGCGGATTTTCATTGGCGTGTTGCTTCCTGCCAGGCTTTTGAATCCCGTAGATCGTATTTCTCAAAGGTCTTGGCGATCGAACGGTCCAGGTCAATGCCGGTGACGTTGGCAAAGGCGGCCAGGGTAAAGAGTAGGTCACCAACCTCGCCCTCTAAGTCTACTTGAGTCTTGCGAGGTCTCAGTCCTTCTTGACGTTGGAGGGCAGCGGCGATCTCGCCCAGTTCTTCGGTGAGGCGGGCGAGAATTTGGAACTGGTCCCAGTAGTCGCCATTTTGGCGGATCCACTGGTCAACGGTGGTTTGGAGGTCGGTGAGGTTCACAATGAGTTCTCCTCAAGATGCAAATCCATTTCATCGTCAATCAAGGTCTCGACGGGCACATTCACCAATCGGGCATAAGCTAGTAGTGTGGGAAGGTCTGGTTGTCTATCACCGTTTTCCCATTCGTAGACACGGGTCCGGCGTGATGAGCTAATCTTGCCCAGTTCTTCGGCCATCTGGTCGAGGGTCCATCCTTGGTGCTCTCGGATCATACGGAGTTTCTCACCGAGTCGCTTTGGGATCTGCTTTGGATTCATTGCGTCTCCGTTCTCAATTGAGAACAGGCATAACGAAAACCGGCTGCTGTCGATTGGCAGCAGCCGGTCAGATTCCATACCATATAGGCAACTAGCTTATTCATCGTTGTAAGGTGTACTCTTGAGTTGCTTCAGCTCGTGCCATTCACTAATCAATGCGACGATCTCTCTCACCCGTCAGGTCGTTGCCATCCCCTGACCCTGGCGTACCTTTACAGCGTAGATCAGGGGAATGCTGATCACTGTCACTACCATCTTTACCACATACTGTCCTACAATCAATGGTAACACGGGCATCACACCGACAAAGGCAATGGTGATAAAGACTACACTATCAACAAGCGTGGACACAGCATTGCTGGCCAACACTCGCGCCCAACGATGTCTCCCCACTCGCTCACGCCACCAGGCAAACACTTGGACATCAATCATCGAACTGATCAGGTATGCGATGAGGCTGGCAGCTACGATGCGCCAAGTCGAGCCTAGCGTGCTCACAAAGGCAGCTTGCCCCTCCGCACCGAAGAACGGGGCGGGCGGGAGCCAGATGGCGAATTGGAAATATGCGGCCAGCAGTAGGTTGGCCAGTAAGGCCGCATATACGACTTGGCGCGCGCCTTTTTTGCCGAGCCGGTCGTTGACGAGATCAATGAGGGTGAATGTGAGGGCATAGATAAAGACGGCTGCCGGTACAACGATATTTCCGGGAAGGATAACCGGCTTGCCTGCGGTGGTGTTGGCAATGAGCTCGCAGGCGATGTAGAGACTGACGACGAGAATTGTATCAAAGGGCATTTTATTTTTCTCCTGTGTAGATATTGGTAACTGTGGTTGAGTTTTGCGAAGTGATTGTAGCATAGCAAGGAAGGAATGACAAATAGACACAAGGGGTGTCAAGCGACAACAACAATTACCTATTGATGACAATTAGCAATGGTGACAAGGGAACTCTTGGCGGGTGTGGATTGCTTATCATTAGGTTTGAACAGCATCTTAATAACTACACAACTAGAATCAATCACGTGGTTGGACAGTGATACGAAGCAATCGGCCATCCCGCCAGCGAAGGTGTGCAGCGTTGAATCGTCGGCAAGTGGCTTCCATCGCAAGTTGCTGGTCGTGGTAGGCGTAAGGGTCCAGGACAACGTTTATACGATCCTGATACCAAGTGACACGACCTGACTTGCGATAGATCATCTTGGTTGCTTTATCGAGTGTCAATCGCCGCCATTGGGGAGCAAAATAATGTTGCTTGACCCAATCGTGCAAGTTACCCAAGAGAACCTGAAAGTTCAACATGATCTGGTCTTTCTCCAGATGACGCTCCCGGCACAGTGTTTCGGTGTCAATCGCGTCACGTGCAGCAATGCGTTCAGCGAGTTGTCGGCGCAAGTGATGGGAGTGGGTTCGATGTCGATGAAGACTCAAGAGAAGACGTCGCTGACGTTTCAGAAAACGGGTCTTGCAGTCTACCCGTTCCTTTCTAAGCCGCTGCAAGCAATTGTGACACCGCTTGGTGGGTTGAGCCAGTTGCTGTCGCTGACGTAGCTCGCGTCGCTGTTCCACGATACGAGGTTTGAGAACAACACATTGTTGGTCATAGTTGCCCTGGAGTTGTTTCAACTGATGACGCAGGTTATGAATGGCCTCCCGATGTTGGCTCAACTTGCGTTGTGTGACCTCCACTTTTGCCTGTGCTTTCTCCCATTCACGTTGTCGAGTACGGTGCGGAACCTGGTCGTAGGTATATCCATAGTTCTCGTTGAGGTTGGCGCCGTTTATCAGTTCACGGATGCGCAATTCGTTGTAGGGCCAGCGACGGCGGTGCAGCCAAGGGACAACAGCCGCGGGCATAGGATCAAAGAGCAAAGCAGTGTAAATGCGTGTGGGTTCTGTTTGACCGATGGGACGTAGCAGGATAAATTGACGCGGATCTCGACTTGCTTTCTCGGGATCAGCCCAACTCGCGAATACGGCTTCCCGGTTGGGATCATCAACGACCGGTGCCCAGCCTCCGTTCAGAACAAACTCGGCTAGTCGATGATTGTGCTGACCAGACAAAACACTGATGTAGCTACGGCCTGCTTCAGCATAGCGTTCACCAATTGGTAGACCACCCGCTTCGCCATCTACGATGGTGCAAACGATGTGTCGTTGAAGAGTTTGACTCAGTTCCTTCTCCAGATCGACTAGCACATGAGTCAAGTGACTGTCAATGGGATAGTTCCAACCTCCCACCAAATATCCCTTGGGACCGTTGAGTATGAGTTGCACTGTCCTGGACGGACAGTACAGGGTTTGGTACCAGGCATCGTACGTCCCCACATCGTCACGTGACCAGCGTGCGTGTATTCCTTCGTCCAGTGGGGTTTGACGTGCCAGTCGGGGAAAAGGTACAACGAACTCTGACTTGGATACCAAGCTTGTGTGTATGTACGGGCCAGGTCATTTGCTAGTGGAAAACCGATTCCCAAACGAGTCATTTGTCCCAGAAAGTGTTCCATCGTCAAATACTTGTAGGTGAAGCCATATAACACACCCAAACCTTGTCCTTGGTCGTAGTATAGGTCTCGTGGTCGAGTGAGATTCAGAATTGGTAGATAGAGCAGATGATCCAGTTTGCACCATAGGGTCTCGATCTCAAGAGGGATGTGTCGTAGTACTGTCCCGGTGTTTTCCTCTCGATACCTGCTATACACTTGAGAGCGTTTCAAGTTTGGGACACAAAGAAATAAGCCAAGTTGAAGGCAGAGTGTGAAATCGACGATTTTCTTGCCAAAAGTAATTGTTGGCAAGCTGTTCAAATGAAAAGAAAGGCACTTTGAGAGTCCGTGTGTTCCATGTGGTTCGTTGTTATCTGGGCATGAGGATATGGCGATAGGAAAAATGAAGCAAGGAGGATTGAGCAGTAAATTATAATTCGGCTCCTGTGCAACAATCTGGTAAACTACCAGAAATCTCAACAAACACAAGGAGCCGACACAATGTATTGTACGCCAAGGCACGTTAAAAAGCCAGTGCTGTCTAGCAGCCTTTGTTTCATTCTGGTCGTTGGACTGCTGTTTCACTCGCTCGCCCCCCTCGAAGGTGCAGAGAGATGGGACGAGACATTGCTGCTGCAACGGAGGGAGCGACTCAGGAGGCGTCGTTCGCGTCGTCGTCGTAGCCAGGTGGTTTGGTCTGCCATCGTAACGCGACGGGGATACGCATTGCTCTGTCGCACAGGTCTGATCGCGATTTTGTTGGTGTGGAGCGGGTGGACTCGACATCATCCGTTGACTTGGGCGGTGTTGGGTTTGCCGGTGGTTGATTTTCTCCTCCCACTGCTGCCACTGTGGTGGCCAAATGTGGTGAAAACGAGGGGCTATTCCTATGTAGTACAGTGGATACATCATCTCTACTGTCTTACGGTAGTCATCCTGTTCTGCGAAGCAGTGATGGCTGGTAAAAGAAGCGGCTATCTGTGCTTTGCGGGCGGCTGTGTGCGGACTGCGGATGGTGCGTGGGCAGAGGGGAGAATAGAAGAGGACGGCACCTGGTACCTGGAGATGGAAGGACACATCATTTTCGCCTACCAACCCCACAACGAGACGGAGGAACGGACCTTGCTGACCTTGTTCCGCCAGGTTCACACACCCCAGAGCAGTCCCAAACGTCCCTTCCTGCGTCAAGAATGGTTGGCCGAGTGGTTCAACACGCATCAGGAATTGATCAGCCGCTGGCAGAGATACGTGCGCGAAGGTGGGTTGGAAAAGCTCAATGGAGATTACGATGGCTGGGTAGTCACGCCTGAAATCCGGCAGACCATCCTCGACATCTGGGTGCCCAACTTTTGGCTGGGTGCTGCCGAGGTACGCGAGCGATTGCTGGCCGCAGGCCACATTGCATCCTTGGATGACATCTCGGAGACAAGTGTTTATGGAGTAGCTAAAGAGACAGGTTTCGCTGAGGTACGTCGTCTCCTGCGTCAGATGTTCACGTTCACTGCCAACGGACCGGAGTGGCGCAACAACGTGCTGATCAACCGTCTCTTTGAAACCAACGAGCGTTTGATGACTATGATTCAGACAGGAGAGCCGTTGACACCTCAACTGAAGCTGGAAGTAGCAAGTCTGAAACAGGGAATGGGTGCACCCATCACGCCTTTGGAGAAACCATTGCCTTATGCTTATCGTCTGCAGCGAGCGATCTTTGGTCAGTGGGAGAAGATAGATGATGACCCGTTGTCTGCAACCGGCGTCTGCTGTCCCCATTGCGGCTCGAATCAGATCAGGCGCAAGGGAAACAAGCCACGGTGCAAGAAACACCGTGATCCTGAGACGAGAGAATGGTGTGAGGTAGAAGGGTACCGTTACTTTTGTCTCAATCCAACTTGCGAATGCCAGACCTTCACCAACTATCCCGACGATGTGCGTCTCTACTCGTCTTCGACGGTAAATGTGATGATCTGGGGTGTGGTCGTCTATATGCGTATGCGCACCACCTATCGTCTGGCTGCCGAGGCGGTGGGGGTTTCTCACGTTACCTTGTGGCGTTGGGCGATGGCAGTGGGACAGCAAGCACTGCCCATCGCCACCCTGTTTGGAATGGTTCGTTCCAGTGGAGTGGTAGGGATAGATGAAAAGTGGGTGCTGGTGCCCAAGAACGACAAACCCGAGGGCAAACGGAAGCGCTGGATGTATGTTTATATGGCAGTGGATGTCTTCACTTACGACTTGTTGCATATCGACATCTTTCCCTGCAACGGCAAGACGGAAGCCCGCACTTTCCTGCAAGCGCTCAAAGCCAAAGGCTACTGCCCACAGATCGTCGTCACCGACATGTGTCAGGATTACGATGAACCTATCTGCGTCGTGTTCCCAGGGGCAGTGCATCACGAATGTGTTTTCCACGCCTTGCAGTGCGCACAGCGACTGATCAAAGATATCTACGGCAACAACTACGCCGACACTCACCCGGAAGCCGTGTCTCTCAAAGATCAAATCTACAAAGTGTTCAGGGCCAAGAGCAAGAAAACGGTCAATAAACGGTATCAGCAAGTGATCGCCTTGAAGAAACATTATGTGGCTCTATTCCCTGAATCCCAACGCATCTTTGACTTTTTGGAACGCCACTATCCCAAGTTGGTCAACGCGATTGAGAATCCCCTCATTCCGTTGACCAACAACACCGTTGAATTGGTCAATCGTCGTTTTGACCAGCACTACCAGAACATGTGTGGCTTCGACGGCATCGAGACGGCTCGCAAGTATCTCCATTTGTTTGAGTTGACCTATCGCTTCACTCCTTTTGCCAAAGACAACCGTCCGGTGGAAGGTCGTGAACTAGACATTCGCGGCAAATGTCCCCTCGAGTTGGCTGGCTATGACATCAGCCACATGCCCATCGCCCGAGTCGCGCACGGCCAACTCCTCGGTTGGCCGCCTGCAATGCTGCAGGAGCTTGTCCCAAATGCGTAACGCTCCCTACACTTCCCCCACACACTTCTCCACCGCCTGCCTTATTCCCATTTCCTCCTTCGCTGCTTCCAGGGAAAAAAATCCCGGCATTTTCTAGGCTCTCGGTTGTCTCGGAAACCGACTCCTCTGCTTTCTCCTCTTTTCCTTTGCTGGGTCGCCCTGGCGGTGCTGCCAAACCTCGCTTTCGCAGCAGGTAGTTGACGTGCCCTGCGCTGACCTTGACACCAAACTTTTTCTCAATCTCTTTGACCAAGGCTCGCGACCGCAGCTCTTCATTCTGTTTTTTTCGTTCATACAACCATTCCCGTATCTCCGAATGCATTTTCTGTGAATGACCGTGTCGACCATCCAACAATGCTTGCCACGTTTCTCCCCCTGCTTTGTACTTGGTCTGCAAAACAGCCAAACGCTCCTCATCAATCTGGATTCCCAAGTCTTCACAGACCTGCTCGCGAGATTCACCACTTTCAATTCGTTTCACTAATTCTGCATATTGCGTGGCTTTTTTCGTCACTGCCTCTGGATAGTCCATTTGTACTCCTCCGATGCTGGGTTATGAACTGCCCAAGGATATATCATCTGACCTAGATGTCAAGTTCTAGTTATGTAATTTTTAAAGTGCGTTCAAAGGTAATGTTATCCTTCTCACACTTTGCAGCAGGGCAGTTTTGCAAACTCGGCTGGAAAAGTTTGCACAGAATAGGGAAAAAGGTATACTACGTACAAGAGCCCCGCAGCTCAATACGGAGCCCGAGGCTATGATCAAAGCGGTGGTGGCCGCCCGATGAAAACATAATAACACCAAGTTTGCAATTAAGCAAACCACTTGTTATCAAACAGACCGTCCGCCTACCGTCAAACCTCTACTTTGAGGCAAGTCCGAGAAGTTTGTATCCTTGGATAAACGATGGGCGGACTTTGCATTATGCCCACATAGGAGAAAACAACATACCCTTTCACACAATCGTCACTATCAGCCTCTACATTGCCCATGAGTTAATCGCCAACTTCACCGCCGGTACATCAGTGGCCCTCACTAGAGACATCACTGTACGGCAGGTGCTGACCCTGGCCGGCGGCATGGGTGGAAGGACGTGACACCCCACACAATTTTCGTGACTGGTACGTGTTTGTGGGCGGAGAAAAGATTAGCACCAAGTGGCTTGTGAGTCTGCTTTCGGGATTGGACGTTTCCGAGTTCCAGGTATCCGAGGCGCGCTAGATGTTTGGACAATTAGGAGTTGCAGTATACCACGATGAGTAAACGAGTTACTCCAGTGATTTGGATTGAGCCGGCTGCCGTTGCATAGCAACAGCAGCCGGTTTACGTTAGGCTTGTTCTCAATTGAGAACAAGAGGGGCTGGACGCTGGACCAAATGGCGGAGACTGTGGGAAGGAACCTTGCGGCGGACGCGCGTTTACGAGCGGGAGATGGGTATGCGACAGCCTGACTTACCTACACTGTTGGCTTGTGCATAGTTGGTAAAGGTTTCGACGGATATATTGATTGATGATATGCTTGATTTGGATCTGGAGAGTAGGGGAACATGATGATAAACATTCCGACCGAGTTAGTTGAGCAGTTCGCCCGTGGCAACGGAGTGATTTTTGTTGGTGGAGGATTGTCACAGGGAGCCGGGTTACCCAGTTGGGCCGACCTGGTGCGCGATCTTGCCACTGAACTCGACGGCTGCCCACCCGATACCGACCCCCGCGACATTGCCCAGTACTATGACAACGAGCATAACCGCAACCGACTGGTGCAAAGGTTGCGCGATCAACTCGATACAACAGCTGTGCAACCCACACCAGTCCACGAAGCGCTGGCGAGATTGCCTGTGTCAGCGATTTTCACGACCAACTACGATGACTTGCTTGAAAAAGCGCTCAGGACAACCAAACGTCCCTTCACACCTGTCATTGGCAACGTAGACACAAGCTTCTGGTCCGCTGACCGGCTGCAATTAGTCAAGCTACACGGTGACTTGAACCAGCCCAAGTCCATCGTCATCACCGCTGAGGATTACGAGCGATTTGCGACACAACACCCCGCACTGGCCCGCCTGTTGGCAGCGACTTTACAGACACGAACGGTGCTCTTCTTGGGCTACAGTGCCACGGACCCTGATTTGCGGTTGATTCTCACACAGGTACGTGATGAAAGCGGCCGGTTTGCCCGCAATCTGTACACAGTGCAGTTTAGTGCGCCCCAGTTGACGACCAAGGATCTGGAACGGCGTGGGTTGAAGGTGATAGATTTGGGGCCGCAGCCCGATGGCACAGCAAGAAATATAGCACTGCACGAGTGGCTACAAGCTCTGAAGCACCAGGTGACAGTTGAGAGCCAAAAGCTCAAGCCCGTTGCTCCCCAGGAACCTCAAACTGCTGCCGAGATGCTTGCAAGTGAAATAAAGATTTGGCTGAACGCGATGGGCTACACCGTGATCAGCCAGCCAGGCAGTGACAGCTATATAGACCTGGACGCCACGCTTCAACGAGGGCTAGAGGAACAACATGTCCTAGTGCGTTGCATTGCAGGTGAGATCACGGTTCGACATCTGGAAACACTTGAGCAAAACATTGCTGAACGCAGCATTCCCAAGGGTTGGGCAGTGAGCGACCGGTGTGTCCCCCCCAGCGTCCTTGCCTACGCCGACACTCATTCAACAATTCGCCCCTTCAGTTTGACTAGCCTGGTCTCCAAAATCTTCGGGCCCTACTTTGAAAACCTGCGCAAGTTGGTCGAGGAGAGCGATATTCATCGCTACTATGTGGATCTGGCCTGCCATCGTCTAGTTTTTGACCAAGATGGCAACCAGGCTGAGGAAGATTCTTATGAGGTAGTTGATACCTATGTGGATGATTGGCTCAAGGCACGCGATGCCAGTCACCTTTCTATTCTTGGAGAATCAGGGGCCGGCAAGACCTGGTTCTGCCGCCATTATGCTTATCGTCAGTTGATACGCTACTTGAACGACCCGGTCCATGAGCGACTGCCTATTCTTATCACATTACGTGACTATGCTAAACAGATTGATGTCGGTTCGTTAATCCGCAAATTGTTAGACGAGCAAGGTGTATACTTGAGCGGTGGGTTTGAAGCATTCCAGGCATTGAACAAACAGGGTAAATTGCTATTGATTTTTGATGGTTTTGACGAGATGGCCCTCAAGGTGGACTATCAGACAGTCGTAGATTATTTTTGGGAATTGGCCAAAGTTGTCGTACCTGGTAGTAGAGCACTGCTGACCTGTCGCACCGGATATTTTCGTCATGCTACTGAGGCAGGAAAAATTATGCATGGTGAAGAACTGGGACGTGAAATGATCATTGTTCAACCGCCTAAATTTGAAGTGGTGTACATTGATCCATTCAGTGACCAACAGATTCAGGAGATTGTTACCTTACAACGTGATGCTCACACGGCGCAACTTATTTTGAGTAACCCTAACTTGAAAGATTTAGCACAACAACCGGTTCTGGTTGAAATTTTATTGCATGCGTTGCCAGATATTGGTGCCGACATATCATCAATCGATATGAATGAGGTTTATCGTCTGGCAGTAGAACGCTGGTTGGAACGTGACATCCGAACAGGACGCACCTTTATGAGCAAGTGGGATAAATTGTTCTTTATGTCAGAATTGGCCTGGCAGATGATTTCAACAAGTAATCTCAAGATTCATTACAAGGAGCTAGCGAATCATATTAACCACCATTTCGGGTTAGAAAAACGTGATGAATTAGATCATTACGATTATGACATTCGGACCAAATCCTTTTTGCGACGAGATGTATCTGGCAATTACGAGTTTATGCACAAGAGTTTTGCCGAGTATTTTACAGCTTTTAAATTTGCTCTTGAATCAAAAAGTGTTGCGACTGAGTACATTGTTGATATCCCTCAGCAATTGAAATCCTTGGATATAGCAGTGTTAAAAAGCAACCTGGGTGCATTGCCCTTGACAAAAATGCCCGAAGTTGCGGATTTTTGGACGCAGATGGTTGGCCATCCTGACTGTTTGGTGGAACTTGTAAAAGAGACACAGCACAAAAAGTTTGAAGAGGTCGGGTATATAGGAAGCAACGCGGTAAGTGTTCTCTCGCGGGTCGAAGGATATTCATTACAAGGATTAGACTTGAGCAATACTGTTCTTGTACAAGTTGATCTTACCGGCATAGATCTCAGCGGTGTTGATTTTCGAAATGCAGATATGCGGCGAGCCGAGATGCGGTTCACAGTTTATGATGGGAAGAGACTTGATGGAGAGCCTCTACATAAATATGTATATTCTTGCTCACTTTTCAAAGGGGCTGACCTCGATGGCATAGATTGGCATTTAACTCATTCATACCGCTTTGGAGGAAGCGGGTGCTTTCCTGCTGGGATGTTGGTTAAAATGTTCAATGGCAAAGAAAAACCTATTGAAAAAGTTCAGATTGGTGATCAATTGCTATCTTACTGTGTGGAAACTGGCTCTTTTGCACCAGGTTCAGTTGTGGAAACATTTGAAGGGGAAGCCTTTTCATACATAGTTGTCAACGAACAATTAATGATAACCCCATCCGAAAGTGCATTTACAGGTGAGAAATGGGCACGAGCCACCCTGTTGCAAGAAGGTGACCATCTGTTTACTTTGGAAGGTGCAACTTTAATACAAACAATAGAACAAGTACAACAGAGGGTAAATATTTTCAATTTGACAGTACATCCACATCACAATTTCTTTGCAAACAGCACTTTGGTGCATAATTGGACGCGCGTAAAATATGGTTAATGCTACACAAAGTCTTGGGCCAAAACGGGCTACTCTTCTTGACTCTCTCCTTACCCACATCGAACGCCGAGAGGCCGAACAAATCCAATACGGCCTCTACGATGTGCTGCTGACCGGCGACGAGGTGCTGACCACTTTCTCCTCAGTGCCAGAATCAGACATCCGCGCCGCACTGACTCAACTTTGGCAGCGAGGCCTCATCATTCGCTTTGAGGATAACGCCGACCATCGCGAGTGGTTGTTCCGCAGCCGCTCGTCCGAGACCGTCCGGCTGGTGAGCAAACTGCGCCAGCGCAAGGTAGACTATGTTGGCGAGATGCGCACTCACCGAAACGAGAACTCCCCGCGTTTGGTCTACGACCTCAAGCTCGAGGTGCGCCAGCGACACGTACCCAACCGCAACCTCCCAATGGTAGATATCATCACGCCGTTACAATCTCGTTTTACTAAACCTGCCCATATCCTGGAATCGTTGTTCCCTGCCTCCGAATTCAAGTTCTCCGGTTTCCAGCAGCGTGCATTCCAGGCCATCGCCAAGCACATTCTGCTCAAGCCGCGCCGGGGTAACGTGCGTGGGCTGGTGGTCACGGCCAGCACTGGCTCGGGCAAGACCTATGCCTTCTTCTTGCCGGTACTGGCTTATTGCATCCAAGAAAAGGGCTTGCGCGGACAAAGCGGGGTCAAAGCGATCTGCCTTTACCCTCGCGTGGCGCTCTCAGAGAACCAGTTGGAGGACTTTGTTCGTCTGCTCTACCAGGCAAATCAGCATCTGCCGGCGGAGCGGGCTATCACGGTGGGCATCGACAGTGGCGCCTCTCCCTACACATGTTACGATTTTACCCAGGCCGACTACTTTCCCCTCAAGAAACGGGGCTGGCGTTGGGATGCAGATGCATCTCGATACATCTGTCCTTTTGCCCGCTGTCCGATCTGTGATGGGGAATTGGCTGTCCAGCAAACCCAGCCCGACGTGATCTTTTGTACAACGTGTGCAGCGCGCCACCCCTTCATTCTGTACGCCAAGGAACAATTCCGCAGCACGCCGCCGGACGTGCTGGTGGCGACCACCGAATCCCTCAACGCCCGGTTGATGGACAGCAAATATCAGATGCTATTTGGCAACGCTGATTTCCCGCCGCCCGCCGTGGTGATGCTTGACGAGATTCACCTCCAATCCTCCACCAAGGGTATGCAGATCGGCTTTTTGCTGCGCCGGCTGGCGGCACGGATTAGGCAAGGAGGTAAGGGGCATACCCATTCACCGAATCTGATGCTGGTGGGCCTCAGTGCCACCATTGCCCAACCTAGAGCCTTCTTTTCCGATCTGACCGGCTTATCCCCCTTTGCCATCGCTCAAGTGTCACCGGACGAGGAATCGGAGATGGTCACTGCGGGTACCGAGCGCTACTTGTTCGTCCGTGCGGGGCGGGAAGAGGATACGGCCGTCATCTCTACACTGCTGCAGACGGCGATGGTTATTGTCCACACGATGCCCCCACCGTCGCCGGAGGAGCAGGCTGATGGAGTTACCAAATACAAGACCTTTGGCTTTGCCCAGTCCCTCGACATCGTCGGGCGCTGGTATTACCAATTGTCTGATGCTGAAAAGATAAACTGGGAGAATCGTGAGAGACGTGAAGGTTCTACCCCAGAGCACTGGCCTATCGAGCATACCCCCCTCTACTGGTATCGAATGCCGGGGTACAATCGTCAACTCTTTCCAGACTTTTTTGGGCGTGGGTTGGGATCGACACCATGCCCCTGTCCACAGCATGGCTACCCCGATCCAGGCTGTGTGTACTTTCAGGAGGGTGAGTGCTGGTGGACGTCCCTTGGAGGGTTGGAGGACCCTATGCGCATCAAGCGCAAGACGGCCAGCGACCGGCAGACACGCATCACGATGGACGACGATCTTATCATCACCACCACGGCTCTCGAGGTGGGATACGACGATGCTTCGTTGATGGGTGTGATCCAGTACCAGGCCCCGTCCAACGTTGCCAGTTTTGTTCAGCGCAAGGGGCGGGGCGGGCGCAAGGTCGGCACGCGGCCCATCGTTACCACTGTTCTCAGCCCGTACAAGACCAGTGATGTTTTCCTGTATCAGAACCACCACCTGCTGGTGGAACCCCGATTCAAGAAACTGCCATTAAATCCATCCAATCCCTTTTTGCAACGCATCCACGGATTTTACACGCTGTTTGATTGGTTGGCCTACTTGGCCGAGCGGCAGGGATTACACCTGACGTTGGGTGACCATATGGAGGCCCAAGATTACGCCACGCTCAAGCGGCTTACCGGACGTGCCGAGGTGCTGGATGCCTTCCGAGAGTACCTCACCGATGCCTTTCACCTGAGCGATCCCGCCCGCTTGCAAGAACTGTTGGTGGACCCCACTGCCCATTCCTGGAACGATAACGGCATCCTCACCCGTGGCCTAACTGTGTTGATGGACAAGTTACACGAGGCATTCCAAGATGGACGAGCCAGGCAAGTCAAAGCCCGCAGTGAGGTGCTGCGCGATTATCTACCCCAAAACCTCTTTTCCGACATCAACCTGCCCGAGCTCGACGTCTGGTACGAACAACACCGGCAGACTGAGGACGTTTCTCTGGGGTTGTCAGAGACTATCCCTGGCAACGTCACGTTCCGGGGAGGACGTGGTTCATGCTGGGTCGCGCCATCGCTAAAGGTCGACCAGGTCTTTGTTCTGGAAAACGCCTATACCCTCTCCGATGAACGCCGCCACGAGGTACTTATTGAGGCACGGGAGTTGCCGATGCGCATTGCACACCATATCGAGCGTTTGCCCCAAACACAGGGGCATCTGCCGCGTGCTTTCCGTATGCTGCGTCCAACCGTTGTGCGTATGCAACGTTTCGGAACTCGTGATCGATCACTCTGGTGGATGGATAGATCCCAATCGCCGGGACATCTGATCTACAAAGGGAAGGGTGCGAAACCTCCCAAAGGACCGAATATCCGTCAGGTACGTCACGCATCCAGCGCCTACCCGGTGGGCTTTATCAAAGTGGATGCGCCACAGCCAGGACGCAGTTTCTCTTTTGTGCCTCGCAACGACGTTTCTCTCTTTAACGACTTGGGGCGGGCGCTGTTCAGACGCATCGATTTCGCCAGCGATGCTGACAATGGACGTCTGATGAAAGTGCAGCGGGTGATTATCGGCAGTCAATACAGCCTGAAACTGGTTAATGAGAATGATCCACAGGAAGGTGTCGTGACCTTTGCCCGTCGTGATGCGCCGTCCGAGATCACCGCCATCGGCTACGAGATGGTGACCGAGGGCATCACCTTTGAGCTGTCTGACCTGCCGGCTGACCTAGGGACGGAGCGTCTGCCAGTTTCCGAGACGACGGCCGCGCGGTTGAGGCGTAACTTTGTCAAACACGCCGTAATCACCAAACTTTCTACATACCCCGACGCTAACTATTTTTCCGCCGAGCGGTTTTCTGAAGTAATGCTGACAGCGGCTGATCTGCTCGTTCATCAGCAAGGGTGGCCCCTCGATACCTTCACGTCCGCTTGCTGCGCCGGCGATGCTGAGGTGCGTGGGGCCTTTAGTGGGTCGGTCAATCAAGTTCATCATCTCTCACGTAAGAATACCAAGGTCGTGATGCAGCTGTTCAACCGGGCGGACGTACGTACTCTCTTTGCCGACCGTTATGTAGAGATCCATACCGGTGGAACGCTATACCGACGCTACCTAGAGGATACTTTTGTTCATACCCTCAAGCACGCACTCAAGCAGACGGCGCAGAACCTGGCTGGAGTCGAGGCGATGCAGTACGTCACGGCGTACACCAAACTAAATATGGACTTTGGCGAGTTGAGCAAACGCCTGATTTGGCTCTACGAGCTGGGGATGGGCGGTGTGGGTGTAATGCGCACCGTGCAGGACGTGTTGCGGGATGCCCCAGCCCGTTTTTGGCAGATTCTTGAGGCATCGTTGGCGACGTGTGAGACAGAGACCGAAGACCGTTTCCTGTTTGACGTCCTGGCACAACCCGAGGTGGTCCTCGACACGCTGCACGCTTTGGTAAACCGGGTACACATTGCAACTTTGTCTGCCGAGCGTCAGGATGCGCTGCGCGCCTTGCGCGACGGTCTGCGCCAGCAATGTGGCATGTTCCCCGCTCGTGCACAGACCCGGCTATTGGTCAAGCTCTTCTCCGATGATTATGCCCAGCAGTCCATCGGGTTGCGAAACTGGCGTTTGTATCGCGAGTTGAACGTGAATTGGATTTCTGACCTGACGATACGCCTGGGACGATTGCCAACCCCCACCGAAGCGCGCGGGTTGTTGCACTATGAGTTGACCCACTCGGATGGCGAGCGGCGCGTTGCGGCGCGCCAAGCATATCCCGAACTGACCCGTTTGTTGGACCTTTACCAGCGCGAGTACCACGGTGGCAATGCCCGTGAAGTACGCCGTATCTTTGAGAACGCCGTCGGGCGCAGGCTACTACTCAACTGCCGGGATGCCTGTCCCACCTGCCTGGACGAGGGGCCTGCTTGTCAGGTCGACCCGCCGGGATTGAGCTCACTAACGCTCAGTCGTGCCTTGGTGAATGAGGTATTTCATAATCAGCGTCGAGAGCGGACCGTCACCTGCGTCACCGGTGTACCCCCCACCACGCTGGCCGAGTACATCGAGACCCTTTTCCAGCAAGACCCCGCTAGCCCAGTCTTTGTCACTGTGCCATCCGATCAGCCTGATGCATTGGCAGCGCTATTGAGTCACCTGACTGACTATGGCATAGTAGATCATCTAGAACGACGTTATCCCCGGGTGACGCAGGTGCGCTCGCTGGACAGTATGTTGGTCGTTGGATTGTCTTTGGAGATGGAAAAGGACAGATGAGCTATATTCCCTCTCAAGATTCCGCTCTGCGCGCGGCCCTTATCAGCAATTTTCTGGTGGCTGAATTGCTCTCCAGCCGCGCTGCCCCCGACTATACTTTGTGGGTAGTCGCGCCCTGGGTGACGAACTTTGCACTGGGCCTGCCCTCATCAGCCGACCTAACAACGTTGGTGGACAGTGCCGAGCCGCGGCCATATCTGTTTGAAGTGTTACGCCAGGTCGCATCCAACGGAGGGCGTGTAGCGATGGTGGTGCGCACCGAGGTCGTCCCAAACCGGGTTGAACGGTTCATCCGGCCCCTGATGGACCTGGTGGCCGAACCTGGGATCACTGTGCGTCAATTGAGGAATTTGCACGCCAAGATCTATGTTGGACAGTATGGGGCGTTGTACGGTTCGCCCAACTTGACGGCCAGTGGAGCCGAGTACAATATCGAGTTCAGCCGGTATGTATCGGATGTACGCTCTGTGTCTCAACTGCGAGCAGAGTCGCAGGCTATCTTTGAGTGTGCCGAGGAGTTGGCGGGATGATCGAGTCCTACCACATTGATCCGGGCCGGGGTTATGATGGCCAGGTAGGTCTGTACGTCCAAGCCGATGTTCAGATAACACGCCAGTTCTATTGGGTGCTGCGGAAGGCCGGTTTCAATTGCATCCCTTGTGCGCGATCCAACCGGCCCGAGTTCAACCACTTTGCCTTTATCGCTCTGCCCGATAGCGGTTTGGACAAGGCCGGCATTGCCCAGCGGTTACGCCCGTTGTGTGAGACGCACACTGTGCAATCCTCCGCTGAATCTATCGCACCTGACCACGAGACCTGGCGTATATCTTTGAATACCTATATCCAGACATATCGCGCCCAACGGTTTGACCGGACCTATGAACGTCCCGCCGACGCTTTCGACAAGGTCAGAACCTACAATTTGATTCAAAATGGCCGGTACGACAAGGCGGAGCAATATTTGAATACCTTTGCCACCGATGCCCCGCCTTCCTTGGTACCCGCTTACTTGATCTACCTATACCACGTGCAGGGCCGTTTCAACGACGTTGTGGTTGTCTACACCCGTTACGCCGATCATCTGCAAGCCGGCGACGTGAATCACCGGGTTATCGAGTGGATTGTAGGGACGTTTTTGCGATTGGATCCCCCTAGGCCAGAACAGGCCCTCGTCGTGTTGGATACCTTCTTGCCCGAATTCCAGCGTCAGGGTGTGTCCGAGCTGCTCTTGGCTCTGCGCGCTCAGGCTCGTGCTTTGCAGGGACAACTCCCCCAGACCGCGCCCGATCTGCGCGCTTATCTTGCTTCTGCCTCCACCCTCGTCGACCACCTCGAAGACTTGTTGGAACTCATTGCTGGGCTGCCTGTGCCTGCCGTGGAGGTCGAAGCGCTGCTGGACGAACTGACTGCACGTATCGAACCTGCACACCACTGGCACATTGCCTTGGAACGGAGTGCATTGGCCCGCCGTGACAATCGTCCAGCGGAAGCACTAGTCCATTTGCGGGCTGTGCTTGCTGCGCTACCGTCTGGCTTATCTTCTGACGATTTGGATGCTCTGCGCCTGGACGCCGCTAACCTGTACCTGATCCTTGAGCAACCCCAAGATGTGATCGAAACGTTGACTTTGGTTACACCTGAAGACTTGTCGCCAGAAGAACAACGTGTCTACTGGGAATTGCTGGGCCATGCACGACTGATCATCGGGCAGTCCGAGTCGGCGCTGGATGCCTTGATTCAAGCCTATCAGTTGGGCGCACATGCTCCTGACGTGCTCCAACCATTGGCCCGGCTGGCCTACCAAGATGGGAATTGGGAATTAGCCCAACGTGCCTATGCCGATTTACTCCAGAGTGGCTTTGAGCCGAACCTACAAGATTGTCTCTACGCCGGCGTTTTGGCTTGGCTGCAGGACGATCCACTCCAGACTGTCGAGTTGTTGCGTGACACAATCTCTTCACTGCTGCACAGATTAGGTCCATCTGGCGAGTTACCGATAGCTCACGAGGCGTTAGTCGAGAGCCTGCGCGCCGTGGATGCTCCAGCGGATGATGTCGTCAGCGCCATCGGGGAGTGGACGGACACTCTGGTAGCCCTGAATGACCTGAACGGGCTGGAACGCCTGGTAGGTTACATCGCTGACGCTGGCCTGGATCGCGCCACGACTTTTGCTTTGCTGGAAGCTATTGAACCCTCGCTTGTCGATCATCCTGATGGCAAGGATTGTCTGGCGCAGATCTACGTCCGGCTGCTTTGCGCAGAGGTAGATGCCTCGCTGCGCCAGGGGCAGGCGCTGCCTGCCTACACACTTGACCTACAGCGCGATCTGTTTGGGTTAAATCGAGGACAATTCGACTTTACCCAGGAATACTTGCAAGGGGAACTAGCCCGCGCCCGCGCAGCAGAGTTGGTGGAAGCTGATTTTAACTTGGAGCCGGCTGAGGAGGAGGTGCTCGACTTGAGCGAGCGTTGGGTGGCGTTGGTGGGCGGCTATGCGCCAGTGCGCTGGCGCGTGCGTGAGATCCTGACCCGCGACTACAACCTTGGTCGCTTTACGGAGGTTCCACCCTCGTGGGAAGCGCGAGTGGATCAGTCCCGCGTGGCCGAGGCCGTGCGTGGGGCAGATTTGATTGTGGTGGTGCATCGCTGCATCAAGCACGATGGGACGGATGTGCTGAAGGTTGTGGTGGAAGGGGCGGAGTTGGAAGAGCGTGTTCGGTATACAGTAGGGAAGGGGCAAAGCAGTGCTATTCAAACAGTGCAGGGATACTTTGGGCCAAGATGTAATCAAGTCGCTTGGGTTTCCACCGAGTTGAACTAAACCAGCACATTTCTTTGGTAACTTGCACATTCGGCAACGCGAGGAATCCATCCCGGGTTAAGAAAGAACAGAAGGAGGCAGAATGAGTTCTCAAAGGCCAATAATACATGGGAGAATTGGCGACTATGAACTTTTAAATGTGATTGGACGGGGCGGTATGGGAATAGTCTATGAATCCTTTGACTGGCGAAGACACAGCAAAGTGGCAGTAAAAACACTCTCCCAAGAGATGCAACTAGTATATGGCGCGGAGGACTTGTTCCGGGCGAGTATAGAATTGCAGATGCGTCTACAGCATCCCAACATAGTTCGTGTCTTTGGAGTATGGAGCACCTTGGGCTTTCCGTATGCAGTGTTTGAGTATTGCTCAAGTGCTACCAAAACTTGGCAGAACCTGCAAGAGAGAATTGATACTTTCAAAGATATCTGCGCAGCTATTCAATATACCCACGAACGCGGGATAGTTCACGGTGATATTAAGCCATCGAATATACTCATCGCTGTGGACGGGCGAGGTGTCATAACGGATTTTGTAGATACAGACTTTCTTCTGCGGCAAATGACTTCACAGCGGATTTCAATACGAGATTGGGGAACAGCACTATACATGTCTCCGCAACGGCTCCTTGAAGGCTCCCCCAGCATTAGCGATGACATCTATGCTCTTGGCGCATCGCTTTTAGAATTGGTTGGTGGGACAATCCCCTACTCTGAGGAAGGCAAAGCTCTGGCACAAGCGAAACTCAAAAATCAATTTGAGATTCCAAATCAATATCATCTTACCGGGATTGATCGAGTAATCAGGCAGGCAATGTCCGGCGATGAGCACAGGAGGTACCAATCTGTTTCCGAGATTATCACTGAACTCGAATCTGTCTTGATAGCCGACATTAGCTTATCTCTTCTCCACTGGGAAATGTCGGAAACTCTTCGGCGTCCAGCAAGGCTTATTGATAAGAAGGGAACCGAGTTTCCCATTGTTGGCAAAAAAACCACAATTGGACGTCATTCGAAGAATGATATCGTTATTGACGATCCAATGGTATCACGCTTTCACGCCGTGATCCTGAATCACGATGGCTACTTTGTGCAAGATACAGGAACTTTGAACGGCACTTGTATCAATGGAGGGATACGAGTCAGTGTATTGAGGAGGTTGGAGCTCGGCGATGAGTTGCAGTTGGGTAGCCAAGTCCTGCGATTGCAATTCGAAGTCTATACATCGTCTGACACGGAACCCGTACCTGTCAACCTCCCTCCTTATATTATCTACCTTGTAGATACAGAAGAACAGTTAAACGTTGGTATACCGGAAGGTTTGAGTCAGATAGTTCTTGACCAGACAGGGGCAATCGAGATGTGGATGCACCGCCAATTGCTGACTAGTGTGCAGCTATTGGTTGAGATAGCTGTAGACGCAAATTCCGTGAACGTTCGTGCCGTTGCCCAGACCGAAAATTTACTGCTCAATGGTCAAAAATTCATAGAAGGAGACTTGACTGAGGGAGATAGTTTGTGCATAAATGGACGTAACTACATAGTTCAATCAGCTTTACCCAAGTGGATAAAGAAAGCTGAAGAAACATTGTTTGAAAGAGGACGCATATCCGCATGCACTCTAGGATCAATAATACCAGCGTCGGGGCACTCCAAGGTGGTAGAGGAATGCTATAAAAGACACACGGATTTGGATCTCGTGCTTGATTTACAAGACCAGGCGCTAGAATTCAGACAAATCTCGTTGTTCTCCCAATTTCGTCGACTATGGCAAGATTCAAGACAGTTTCTGTTCAATGAGATGGGTTTTAAATTGGTGGCCGAGATGGTTTCATTCATAGCTCGAGTACTTGATCTAACAACACTGGAACCCGAGAGAGCCTCCGTCAGCCGATTCCTTGTGTATTCGCTGGATATATCCCCTATAACTGCAAACCCGCAGCTTGGACCTATGCTACCAATAGTGATATTTGTGTCAAGGCAGTTCACTCGAGACGATATTCTTCCTTTACAGACATCGATAGCTCATCTAGAGGGACGAGGGTTTGCGCCACTAATTCTAATCTCTTTGCTATCAGAGCAAGGGGTTGCTCGTGATATTCTCGATATAATCAAAACCGTATACGCTATCAATGTATTTCCAGCAACATTCATGGATTTGATTGCCATCTTGTTTGCCAAGAATCCAATAAGTGCACTGCGAGAGACAGTACTATCGCATACCGATCTTGAAGATATAATTCCATTCATCATAACTGGTCCTACCAGCAAGGAGATGTTCTTTGGACGCGAAAGCGATCTAGAAAGAGTCCGTAAGCAAGCAGTTTACTCGTCCTTTGCAATTATAGGTGGTCGACGTATTGGAAAATCTTCCTTTCTCCTACATTTGCATCGCATTCGATTGTCTGCTGCTGGTATCTATACAATCTATCATGACTGTTCTACTACACCTACCTATGAAGATTTTCTATCCGCAAATATCCGAGACTGGCAACCTGAAGCACCAGTAGATGCCCCTGCAACATTTGCTGACTTTCTTCACTCACCACGATTTGACCGATCTACTGTTTTGTTGTTAGATGAAGCTGATAAACTTGTTCCTGCCGATCGCGCCAGTGATTGGCCATTGTTCAACGCACTGCGGGCGTTGTCTAACTCGGGCTATGCCCAATTGATTCTCAGTGGCGAACGTGCCCTGCGAAATGCACTACGTGATCCCAAGAGCCCCCTATTCAATTTCGCCAACGTGATGCTTCTTGGCCCTCTGGATTATCCTGCCGTCGAGGATCTGATTACTCAGCCAATGAGGCAATTAGCAGTTGAATTGGTCGATGAGAAGGCCATCATAAATTCTATTTGGGAGTTTACCTCGGGTCATCCCAATGTTGTTCAACGTCTATGTTGCCGCCTTATCCAGCGGTTCGGTAATCAGGGCACGCGCAGTATTACGTTGGATGATGTAAATGCAGTCATCGAAAATCCCAGCTTCCAGCGTGATGACTTTCTCAGCACCTACTGGGAAGCCGCCACCCCATTGGAGAGGATTATCTCATTGCTGATAGCAGACGATGAGAGCGTACGTACTCTACGCACCGTGCGCCAGGTCCTGGCGGAGCACTGCGACCTGCGGCCCAAAGCCCGTGAGGTGGATGATGCCTTGCAGCGCCTAGTAGACTTGCGATCTATTCTCAAGCACACTCCTACCGGCTACGAGTTTGCGGTCAAGGCTTTCCCTCAGGTTGTAGCTGGAACGATGACATTGGACGATATGCTGGAGATACTTACTGAAGAATATCAGGAGCAGAGCGAATGAGTTATGTTTCGTTCAAGGTTGGTGGCGCGCTGACCGACGATCATTGCACAGTCTATGTCGAGCGTATAGCTGACAATCAAGCACTGGTTCATCTACGTAGAATGGATTATTTGCTGATTATTGAGCCACGTCAGCAGGGCAAAACCAGTCTGATCAACTATCTGATGCGCCACCCTGGCTTAATCAATGTAGATTTCGCTTACGTGGACGTGACTACGCCAGAGCGCTCGTCCGAGGCTTCCTGGTATCAGACACTCTGTCCGCGCATTCTGCGCCAACTGCGAGACTTGATTCCGTGTGATCAGTGGCCTGTTCTTCCTAAGAACAGCACTGGCTGGCGCGACTTTTTGTGGAACATAGCTGCATCCGCGACCGATGCCCAACGGCGCGTTGTTATTGCACTCGACGAGATCGGCGCTGTGACATTCCCTGGTGCGACCGAGTTCTTTAGTGTTCTGCGCGATGTATACAACTCGCGCCAAGCTGAACCCGAGTTCAAGCAGTTGACTTTCCTACTGACAGGGGCTTTTCACCCCCGCGACCTGATCAAAGACGACAAGGTTTCGCCTTTCAACATCGCCCAGCGCGTGCGTTTGCCAGATTTCACAATGGAACAGGTGTGCGCACTGGTCAGCAAAGGGAAGTGGACACAAGAGCAGGTCAGCATACTGGCCGAACGTATCCACTACTGGACAGACGGACAACCTTATCTGACCCAATTGCTCTGCTCCTATCTGGAGCCGGACGCCGCGCCCGGCGATGTGGATGCTGGTGTTGAGCGACTGCGCCGTGAGGACGAGAACCATCTCCCGCCATTGCTGGAACGGCTCAATGATGACGAAAAGCTGTGTGAGTACATAAGGCGAATTCAGGTAGGTAAGCGTATCAAGTTCTATCCACGCGAGAACCGACGACAGGTGCAGTTGGAACTACTTGGTGTGATCAAAGCCGATGCCGAGGGTTACTGTACTATCCGCAATCGCATCTACGAACAGGTGTTGCCTTCCTCCAACAACCCAAGCCCACAGAAACCGATTGAGCGAAAGGACAATAAGAACACTATGAACATCCCCCTCGAACTAACAGAACAACTCCAAAAAGGCAACGTCGTCCTCTTTTGCGGCGCAGGCATCTCTGCTTCCAAAGGCGGCTTGCCCAGCGGCACACAGTTAGCCCAAGAACTAGCCCATCGCGCCAGTCTAGGCGATATGAGCGGCCTCCCCCTGCCCGACGTGGCCCAAGCCTATGAACTCGAAAGAGGCCACCATAGCCTCATCTCTTACCTGATTGACCGCATTGACAGTCCCGCCTACGTACCATTGCGCAGCCACCACCTGATCGCTGCCTTGCCTTTCAAGCGCATCATCACCACCAACTGGGACAACCTGCTGGAAGATGCCTTCAAGCAAGCCCGCCGGCCCTTTGAAAAGATCGTACGGGACGAGAGCGTCGCCTACGCCAGTGAGGAAAAGACGATGCTCATCAAACTGCACGGCTCCATCGAGCAAAAGGACACGCTCGTGGTCACCGGCGATGATTATTACGACGTGTTCACCCGCCTGCCAGAGATCGCCAACCTGGTACGGAGCTACTTTGCCACCAAAACGTTGCTCTTTGTGGGCTTTGGCCTCGCCGATGAGGATTTCAAGCGCCTGTATCACGAGGTCGTGCGCAACTTGGGCAAGCACAAGCGCCGAGCCTACGCTGTACAACTTGATCCCAATTCTATCACGGTCAAATACTGGCAGCAGAAGAACGTCGAGATTATCAATGCGGACGCTACAGAATTCTTGGAAGCATTGCATACACAGTTGAGTGAGGCAGACCCCCCTGACCGGCCATCTTTTTCTCCACTTTCACCTTCTCCAGGGCAGTCGCCCGCTTCTGACGAGATTATCAAGCGATTGCAACGCATCAAGGACAAACTCGACCAAGGGCGTGTGGAAGACCGGCAGGCCGCTGAACAGATGCTAGACGCACTCGCACAGAACCAGGTGGCCCAGGTTGAAGCCGCGCAGATGATCAATGATCTGAACACCTGGGCACAGCGCGTTCAGCGATCTGGACTTCCGCTTAATCCAGAATTGCGCTACGCACTGGATGCACTCACCGATCATACCGGCAGCGCGTATCAATACCTGCAACTAGCATTCCCCATCATTCCTGGCATCCTGAGCTACAATGTCGAACTGGGCAGCGAACACCAGGTCGACTTGAAAACCTTATGGGAGCGCATCAAGGCCCGTTTTGGCAAAGGCGCAAAGGGGAATGATACCCCCGCTGAGACAGAGACAACCTACCACGGCATCGCCAAATCCTGGGCCGTCCTTGTCGGCATCAACCAATACTCGGACCCCTCCATCGCCGCTCTGCAAGTCTGCGTGGACGACGTGACCGCCATCCACCAATCCATTGCCAGCAATTACCAGGTTGCCAAACTGCTGACTGACGCCACACCGGATCGCTTACCCACGCGGTCCAACATCTTGGGGGAACTATCCACTGTCGCCCAGACCGCTAGCAAGGATGATCTGCTGTTGTTCTACTTTAGCGGGCACGGCAAAGCCGAGGGTGGCGAAAGCTACCTGTTGGCGCGCGATACACGGCTCTCGGCGCTCAAGCACACAGCCGTATCTATGCGCGATGTGCGCGAATTGATAGACCTATCCCCTGCGCACGCCAAGGTTATCGTGCTCGATGCCTGTCACTCTGGCGCGTCCATCGGTAAAGCGGAACCAACAATGACGCCGGAATTCATCCGACGGGTGTTTGAGGAAGCTGAAGGGATGGCGGTGTTGGCCTCGTGCAAGCAGGGGCAGCAATCCTGGGAATGGCGCGAAAAGAACCGCAGTGTGTTCACCTACTATTTACTCGAAGCCTTGACCGGACAGGCTGATTGGAACAAGAAAGGGTTTGTCACCGTCTCTGATGCCAGTCAATACGTGACCAACGGCGTGAAAAGCTGGGCAGTGGAAAAGGGTGTTCCGCAGACGCCGACATTGCAGTATACTGTCGCTGGGGATATAATCCTACTGCGTTACGCTAAAGGGGCAAGCCTTGATGCTTCACTTCCACACCCCATCTCAACTAATCATACACCTGATGTGGGCAAGGGCACGCCAAGTGCCAAGGTAGCTTCCGAACTTGAGCGTGCAAAACAGACAGACCAAACACCCCTCCAGATGGACCGTACACAGAAACGAGAACTGGTGAACGCTTTGCTTGCGTGCCCTACTATGAGTGACCAGAACACACGCGATGCAGTGATCAATGAATTGCCCGACGCCATAAAGGGAGGCATTCAGCGAAATTCCAGTGCTCGCGTTGACGTCAACAATGTTGTCACCAGATGCTTGAATTATGTCAATGGCATTGAAGAGTTGGTCGAAATTGTGTGTGACTATGAGGGGAGCTCAATACCGATGCAGGGCCTAGATGAGGTTGTACGGCAGATAAGGGCTTTTTGAGCGGGTGTTGGACTCGCGATTAATTTTTCAGGTATGGGATAGATGAATCATTTTTTTCAGTTAAAGGCCAAACTTGTAGATGCATTACTGATATGCACTATTATAGAAGATCGTCATACACGTGATACAGTTGTCCGTGGTCTCCCTGATGTGATCAGGATGAAAATTCATAGAAATTCTGCGAACCGCGTGGATGTGATGAACATTGTGAGCGAGTGCCT
This sequence comes from Chloroflexota bacterium, assembly GCA_024232355.1. Next base: position 51,399 of record JAAEPW010000986.1, read on the forward strand.
GGGGTATTCCAATGGTTTAGAAGAATTGATCGATGTTGTACGTTTCTACGAAGGTGATTCCATTGGGATGCAAGAGGTGGAAAAGATCGTTCTGCACATTGCGTCTGTATTGCAAGAGCATCACCAGTCTCACAGCCAGAAACACAACCAAATCTCCGATTGGCTTGCCCAAGCACGTCAGGGACAATTCAAACTGCAGTCTGAAACCGCGCAACAACGCCACAAAGTTGACAAGAACATCATCGTCCAATTTGATTTGGAATCGCTGATAGCCGAGTTCCATCGCTGTTCTGGGTATGAAGGTTCGTTTTCCTTTGCTGTCGGAGGCCCTTATGTAGTCTTGGAGCATTATATCATCCAAAGAATCCTCCAAGAGCTAAAGAACAAAACGCAAAATCCCTATAAACGAATTAACATATCGCTCTACCAGGGCGACGTTTCAATCGGGACCGACGTCATAAACCGCAAACTAACAGTCAGCCAAGATTGCCGGCAAGTTTGTGATTTGTTGGCGGATGATGCACCTATTGATATCGTGATGGTTGTCTGGAACCACAACATACCATCCAAGGATATGAGCCGTATTGCAACAGCCTTCTGGAGCAAGGCGAATGCACAAGTAACGCCATTGTTGCGAAAAAAAAGTCGTTGTTTCGTGGTGATATGGGCGAATGTTGGTGTTGCCCCATTGGATGCCTTTGTCATGCTCCCAGTACCTGATCCACTCGATACCGACAATCTCGCGCAATGGTTCCGAGGCAGGCTTCGGCAACTCGCACTTTCGGATGACGAGATTAATCGTTATCTTGCTCGGTTGGCAAGTCATCACGGTGATTTGGTGGGTACATATCAAGAAATGAACTATATCGTGCAGGATCTACAAGGAGGTACAACGCACCATGAGTGATCTAGCAAAACGTGCTTATATCGGCGATGGGAAGTGCCACTACGACCCTCTGCCAGGTGCCTGGTCAGAGTCAGAACCCTACATTGCTTCAAGTACGCTGGCAGAGGCAGTTAACGTTGCCCTGCACCTACGCCGCCCTCTATTAGTGGAGGGTGACCCTGGATGTGGGAAAACTCGTTTGGCCTACGCGACAGCCTACGAACTAGGCTATCCACTCAAAGCGTGTTACATCCGGTCCACCAGCCGTGCCCAGGACCTGCTCTATACTTACGATGCTGTGAAGCGATTGTATGATATTCAAGAGCGCAAAACCATTGATGATAAGAGACAACCTCCGTCGCGCAAGGAGTACGTCTCGCTGGGTAGATTGGGTGAGGCAATTCAACTTTCTCAGGAGGACGTTCCCTCGGTGGTCTTGATTGATGAGATTGACAAGGCGGATATAGACTTTCCCAACGACTTGCTCCTGGTCCTGGATCGCTTGCAGTTTGAGGTAGATGAGGTTGAAGGGGAATACAAGTTTGATGCACTCGAGGGAAAAAGCCGCGACGAGAGAAAAGACGTTCTGCCCTTGATCATTGTGACCAGCAACCGTGAGAAAGAATTGCCCAAGCCTTTCTTGCGGCGGTGTATCTTTTATTACATTGACTTCCCCGACTATGATACCCTGGTAAAAATTATGGAGAGTCATTTTCAAAAGGGTATTACGCCTCTCTTTGAAGAGGCGATCAAACAGTTTTGGCGACTTCGGCAGCAAGAATTTCGTTGGCGCAAGATTCCCAGCACCAGCGAGTTATTGGATTGGGTACAGATTTTGGAACGAGATGAACAAGACAACAGGCTGCAAGTTCAAGACCTGACTACATCACCAATCAGCAATCTGCCATATCTTGAAACTCTGGTCAAAACACAAGGCGATCTCGATGCCTTGAAAAAACTAAAGTCAGAATGACCAGTTACGACGCGTTGTTATTTCCGGTTTTTGACTACTTGCGCCGGCAGGGAGTTCCTTTGGGGATGTCGGAATACATGACAGCCATCAAGACACTGCGCGAGGGTATAGGGTTAGATAGCGCCGATCACTGCAAGCGCTTATGCCGTCTGCTGTGGGCCAAGTCGCGAGAAGACCAAGAACTCTTTGACGTGGCTTTTGCCGAGTTCGCTGAACCTCGTTTGCAAACCGCCTTGGAACCTGCGTCTTTTAAGGCTCCACCTGATGATACTCCTTCTGAGTATGTTCCTCCTCCAACCCTGGAGGACACTCATACTCCTGCCGAGAAACAGCCCAAGACCGAACCCGATATAGAATCAAAAGAAACACCCGATGAATACGAAAAAGAACATACATCTCTTTACTCTGTGCCCCTGGGGCGGCCGCTAACCCTAGAAGCCAATTTAGCACGTGAGTCGGTTGCATACCATCTCACACCACGCCTCCCGCTTGGACGACGAGAAATGGCTGAAGCCTGGCGGCACCTGCGGAAACTCCAACGGGTCGGCCCGCCGGAGGAACTGGATGTAGAGAGCACCATCAATGACATTTGTCGAACAGGGATTTTTCTCAACCCCACACTACGCCCACGCCGGCGCAATCAGGCGAGACTGGTACTGCTCATTGATCAACAAGGCTCAATGAGTCCATTTACATCGTTGGTTAAGATACTGGTGGACAGCATTCTGCGTGGTGGTTTGTTGGGACGTGTCAGCCTGTACTATTTTCACGATTGCCCCGAGGGGTTCTTGTTTGAGCGCCCTAGTTTGACCGATCTGTTGTCGCTTGAGCAAGTCCTGTCGAGTCAGGCCAAGGGCAATAGTGTGCTCATCGTGAGTGATGCTGGCGCCGCGCGTGGTTATTATGATAAACAGAGATTGAAAGACACCAAAGCGTTCCTGAAAACGTTGAACGCTTTTACCTATCTTTATGCCTGGCTCAACCCTATGCCGGCAACTCGATGGAGAGTAACTACAGCCGAAGACATTGCGCGGTTAGCGCCCATGTTCCACCTGGATAGAGATGGCTTGAATGATACAGTCAATATCTTACGGGGGCATCCTTTCCCACCGGAGGTGAATTTGGATGCCTGATACGCTTGAAACGATCCTCTCTGGTCCCAGCATCATCCGTAAACGGTGGCTGCCCACCGAGGCGGCCGTGCAGGAGATCGTTGCGTTTGAACAACGCCTTGGTCCCAAGCATCTGTGGCTGGCGTGTCATGCGGCCCTACCATTGATCCTGACCCCAGAACTCGTCAATCTGATTCACATCAATTTTTTGGATCGGGAAAGAATCCCCTGGATCGCTGAGATAGATTTCCTTCTTTCGCCATTGTGCCGCCCAATAGATGAAGATCAAATCTATTATGAAGTTGAGCCAAGTGTGCGAGAAGTGCTGTTGGTTGAATTGGAAAACCGATTTGGCTGGCAACGACCACTTGAATTATCCAACTTTTTGCTGACATATCTGGTCAAAAAACCTAATTGGAGACAGCGCCCTGACGTAACGCGGACTCACAAGTGGATTGCTCAGGCTTACATTAGTCCTGACCAGGTAGTTGAAGAAATGAGTGTTTTCTTGGCAGAGGGTTTATTTTCAGAGACTACGTCTGTTTCTAACTTGTCTGGTCAAATCCAAATTGCTATGATGGTGGAAGTAGCATCAGGGCCACTTGAGCGAACCAATTTGCAGGAAGAGTACCAGTATTTGGTTGACAACGCGAGTCTGTTATCAGAAATGCTGTATCGTGATTATAAGGTGCCAGCGGAAGCTATTGAAAAGCGAATAGACGTAAAGAAAGATGACAAGCACGAGAAACAGTTGATTTCTCCAAATTTGTTGCAGCAAGCGGAGAAACTAAAAGACTCGCCAACAATGCAAGTAGATCAGAAAGAGAGTTCCTTGACCCCTATCCGGGCTGAAATTCTGGATTATTTAGAGAAAGCGCCTATTGCCCTAGTAGTGGGCCCCCTGGGTGTAGGCAAAACTTGGCTTGGTCAGCAATTAGTGAAGCGATTGCAATCGCAAAAGCACCACATATTCAGGGTTTCGGGTACATGGGTAGGTGGGGAAGAAGAATATCTACTGTTTTCTCTAGCCGAGTTTCTTTCAGCTAGGGAACAACCAGCATTACTCCGTGTGTTGCATCGTGAAAGAGAAAATCCTCACAATGTTCGACCGGAAAAATACAAACTAGCGCTTCTGAGTAAACTTTTTGCTAATTTCCCTGTATTTATTTGGATAGATGATTTGCAAGAAATCCCTGAAGAATCATTCACCTTTCGGCTTATTTATCATCTTGTTGAGAACAGGCCGGATCAGTGCTCCATTTTGCTAACTAGTAGAATAGTGCCAGCGAACTGGTTGGATAAATCTGACCGGACTATTATCCGATTAACAGGGTTGACTGAAGAAGAAGTAAAATTGTGGATGTCTCAAGGCTTGAACTTGTCAGAAGATCAAATTAGGTTGATCTATGAGTGTACTCGAGGAGTTCCCCTAATTCTGCACTATTTTCTCACAAATGTGAAAATGAGTGGTCTTGAATCTGCTCTTGATATGTTAGCAGTCGCCTCGCCAATCGATGATTTGTTCAGGTTTTTTTGCAATCAAATTCTGAATGCTTTATCAACAGATGCTAGGATAATAATCAATTTGCTGTCTCTGTTGCAAAGGAGCGAGGAAACAGATTTTATCATTCAGTGTAGTAAGGCTGCAAAGGTGCAAGATCCCGGGCAAATCATACGGAATTTGCAAAATCAAGGCATAGCTACTTGCAATCAAGTCAGTTTTTCTCATCCATTGTTTAAAGACTACGTTCGTAATGCTATGGATATGGAGCAGCACAAATCACTTCACCGTCAAATTGCTTCTGTGTATATGCACCGTGCTATTGAGAAGAATGCTTCCGATGATTGGTTAGAGGCAAGTTTTCATTTTTGGGAGGCTGGACAATTTGAACGGGCAGCCACTGCTTTGATAGAACTTGCACGTGAACTGCCGACTTTATCCTCTGTGCGAAGGTTGTTAACAGCACTAGAAAAGTTCAGCAAGTCCCAACTTGAAGACAATATCCTACTAAACGTATTGGAAATAAGAAGTCGGATTGCCTTTCAGCTAGGTCAATATGACCGTGCAGTGGAGGATTATGTAATACTACACAATATCACTACTGATCCAAGGTGGTTATTGCATCAAGGTAGAATTGAGCACCTGAGAGGTCAATTTAACACAGCCCTGCGACTCCTTGACGATGTTCTAGCAATGACAGAGAATGAGATTTTACAATCGCAAGCACGGATTGAGAAGGGACGCATCTATTCACTTTTAGGGGAAACACAGAAATCCATCCAGATGTTCAAAGACAGTGTAAGAGTGTTCCATTTGGACTTGGAGGAAGCCGAAACAGCAAACTTGAGAAGAGCAGAGATAGCTTTAGGGGTGGCTCAAGTTCAAGAGGCTGATCGAGACACCGCTGCGTGGGCGTTGCGTCATGCAGGGTTAGCATACATCCAATCGGGGCAAGTAGCAGCTGCAATAGCGTGTTGGGCTAGTGCACAGTACTTGTGGAGACGTTTGGGAGATATGATAAATGCAGCAGCGATGCAGGTTAACCTGGGTGCAGTGAACTTTGACTTTGGGATTGACATCCGTAAAGCTGAAAAGTACCTTGATGAGGCACGCCAAGTGCTTGAGGAACAAGAGGCTTTGTATGATTTAACACGGGTCTATAACAATTTGGCGATCGTGTATTATCGGCGATTCAGATTTAATCAGGCGTTGCAAATCTCGAATCATCTCCTTGAAATGGCGATGCAGGGATTTCCAGTTCAACGTTCCGATGCTCTGGATGTGCGTGGGGCAATCTATACTGCTATGCAGCGTTGGGAGGAAGCAGAAGGTGACTTTATGGAAGCTGTTCAGTTAAGTAATGATATAAAGCAGCTTTCAGGTCAGAGGCGGTCGCTCTCTAATCTAGGGTTACTGTATGTAAATTGGGGTCGGACACTGGAAAGCTTGGGCAAGTTAACCCATGCGCAGGAAAAGTATCGACAGGCACGACAACTGTTTGTACAATCTTTAAAATTGATGGAGACACCTCAGGCAGAAGCTTTCCCCGTAGAGGTAGCAGAAACCCGCACAAGTTTAGCAGAGGTTCTGATCAGGATGGGACAACCAGATGAAGCAGTGGTTGAAATAGACCAAGTTGCGAGGTTTGCTAAATCGGGAGCATCGCCGTTCTTCGTACACGGGAAGATATTGCGGGTATGGGGGGAGTTGCTGTGGCAGCGAAGGGATCTATCTATGGCGGAAGAAAAGCTCTTGGCAGCATGGCACGTTCTGACAGATGAGCCTGAGAGGGTTGGGCGTGATATGGAGGAATCGATTATCCTAAAAGATTTAGCGATGTTCTACCGAGAGATAGGACAAAATGAGAAAGCATATGAATATGAGAGTAGATCGAGTTTGTTAAATATTCTGCAGCAAAACAAGTCTGAAGGAGAAATTGCAGGCATAAAACCCCGTGCGTCTTATGGGTGATTCTTTATTGTATCTAATGTCGGGCCGTCGTGTGGTCGGCAGGCATAATTACATGTGTGTTTGAGGAACGTCCAGTTCACACAAGTTCAACAAGTACATACATGTACTCCCAAGTTTTGGATATATCCCCATAGCGACAGTAAAACAGGCTGCCATAAAAAAGGAAAACAAAGAAAGCAAAGGTAGGATCAGGAGCAGGTTATGCAAGAAGCAAAAGTAGACGACCAACTTGTCCAGGCCAGCCCAGATTCACCAAAAAAAGCCCAATGCCCCTCCTGCGGTGGCACCGTCACCAAACGAAAGCGTCGCCGAATGGACGGAGGCACTACGTTTTTCTATCGCCACGATGCTGGCGAAGGTGAGGGATGTCCCCAACGATACACGCCGGTCAGTGCAGATCGTTAGTCACTGTGCGCATACTCTGCCCCGTCCATTGTTCCGTTTGCATCTCGATCTCGGCGCTGACCACAATTGCTCCCTAATTTTTTCAACAAACCCATATCCAACTCAACGCGCAACGATAGACTCTACCGCTCGCGCCAAGTCTTGCTGGCCTGGTCGTGTGTAAATGCGGGTCGTGTCGAGGCGGCTGTGTCCCAAGAGGTCTGCCACCTGTTCCAGTCCAGTCTTGGAATTGACCAAGTTCTTGGCAAAAGAGTGACGCAGCACATGAGGTGTGAGATCCTCCAAGTTGGCATTGTTTCCCAGTTTTGTCACGATCCGTTGCATCATCCTTGTGCCAAGTCGTTTCCCTCGCCGATTGATAAAGAGCGCCGGTGAATTTGTCTCTGGCCGAACTTTGATCCAGTCTGACAGTGCTGCTCGCACTTTGGTGTTGAGTGGGACCGTGCGTTGTTTGTTCCCTTTGCCCATAACCGTCACCTTACTGGAACGTTCCCGCAGCAGAATGTGTTCCACGTTCAGCTTTCTAACCTCGTCCACGCGCAGGCCGGCATTCAGCATCAGATGGACCAGGGCCACATCTCTGCGGGCCCAGATCAACTCGGGTGGAGCGGGGCGCTCCTCCAGTTCTGCCAGACGAGCCTTGAGTTCGGCATATTCCAGCAAACGCTGAATGGTCCGGTTCAGAGCCGCTTGCTGCCGATTATCCAGCCACCGGGGTGGTTTGCGTTGTTCGTCCACAAGTTTGACGCCTTCAGTAGGATCGCCGGCGATGAGACCTGTAGAGCGGGCCCATGTCGCATAGGCACGCAAAGATGCGATGCGCCGGTTGATAGTAGCCGGTGCTAAACCGCGGACTGCCTGCATCCACTGGCGGTATTCGCGCACGTCGGTAGGGGTGACCATTTCAGGTGTGAGGGGTACGCCGTTGGTTTGTGTGAACCACCGGGCGAAATGGGCCAGGTCAGCCGTGTAGGCACTGACGGTACGTGGGCTGCTATCCTGCTTTTCGAGCCAATCACGAAAATTTTGCAAAGTTGTCTCCATCTGTTACTCCTTCCGACTTATACGACGCGAAAATCGATAGATAAATGGGTCAAAAACAACGCTTACGAGTCATATACGCGATCAGCAGTGACAGCCAATATGCATTATGTGAAGCCAATGCAAGGTAGATTGTCGCATAATACGCTGTCTGCAAATGACAGGGACTGACAGAGGCTGACAACCACGAGTTTGAGAAACTCCCTTCAATCGCGCAACTCTTTTTCCCTGAGGAGCTTTTGGGTATAACATAGTGATACTGTATTCCCTTCAGCTCTCCGGGATGACTTTGAATCCTCTGGGGCTGGTCCGTCTCACGCGGCGTAGATTGCCCCATTCCACTGCCATATTGCCATCGCGCCCCTTTAGGTCTAGGTCGAGGCGTTTGATGATCTTTGTGGCTGAAACTGGATGTACCCCCAAGAAATGAGCGACATGTTGGCGGTACAGCAACAATCGGTCAGCTATATCAGGGCCCAAGGTATGTATAACCTTGCCTAGCCCAACCCGATAGTGTCCGAAAGAATTTCTTGTGAATCGTAGGCCCTTTCCCCCCAAATTTTCACGTAGGGCAACAGTTGGGTTCAGGCCCAGGGCTTGGGCTACTTGGTGAAACGACACATATATGTGCAGCCGTGTGGCATAGGCCCAAAAACTTAGGAACGGGCAATTGGTCAATGCCTGAGCTAGTGCATACGGGTACCTGTCTGAGTCAGGTTTGATCATGTCTTGTCTCTGTGAGGATGCATATAATCCGCGCTCTGCGATTTGAGCAAACCACATGTCCAGATATCCAGCAGCTTCACCGTAGAGCGGCCAGGCTTGATCTATGTTTTTTTTGTTGAGCACGTATATACTGCGTGAACCATCTGGCAGCATGGAAAAGACAACAATGTATTTGTGCCCACGCCGCACGTGGAAAAGGAACGTGTTTGCGTTATGCATCACTACCTCTCAATTATTTGTTCGGAGAAATATTTTGCCATTGTCAGTACTGTTAGGGAACAAACCGTTTCTGCTCATGTGCTCGCAACTGAATACTGAGAACCCTTGTTCACATTCTTCTACTCGATTATGGTTCTTTGTCCTCGGAGAACAAACAAACTTTATGGATACTCTTATCTTGATCCATTATTCGCCAATAACCTGATCCAGCTTGATCAAGGCGGGCAAAGAACCAGCGTATCGACTTCTCTTTGATTCGATCCTGTACCCTGTCCATCACCCGACACAATCTGGATTCCGAAATTTGTTGTCGTTGTTCCAGAGTAGCCTTACCCCGAGTAGCTACCCAGACCAGCACAACGATGCCCGGAAACAAATGATATTTCGTTGTCCATGCATTGCTACGAAAGTACCACTCGTACTGACGAACCTTGGTGACATAGACGTTGAGTGTGTCTGTGCCGGTATCCATCTCTGCGAATATTGACCTCTCCCGTCCCGAGGTGATATGATCAAGTACTATCAGACCATCAGGCCGCATCTTTACCGAATGACCCTGATACTCAAACTGCGCGTAGGCGCCTCGTTCTCCGTAAAAGCGCACCTGCCAGTCACCCAGAGCGCGTGCGGTTTGGGTTAGATCGACCAATGCCTCACCGAGTAAGGTGTTGTGAGCCATCAAAGTAGTAGTTCGTTTTTTGTACGCCTTTGCTCCATCTATATTTCGTTCTCCCAGCAGCATGATGCCCGCCCGGCCCAACATGTAGACCAATTGAAGGCGTATACCATATCTACTGGGATCATGTCCTGGTGTCCGGTCCAGAATGTGCAATTCCCACAATCGTTTCAACCGTCGGCTGGCTCGCCGAGGTGGGTCCGTAGACTGGTAAAAAAACAATCGTGCCAACTGTTCTGTCGAGGCATAGCCAATCTCACCCAGGTACATTACAATGTTTCTGTCGCGATCTGTTAGAGGCAACGAGTGAAGATAAGTCAGCGTGATTTTTGCCGGTTCTCGTTCCATTTTGTATCGCAGCATTCTCCACTCTGGTTCGCTGGGAGCAGATAGCGTCACACCACCAGGACGGTCGACCAGTGTTTTTTTGCTGAATCTATTCTTGCTCATTGTTGGCACTCCTCATTGTTGAAAAAGACACCTTTCATTGACAAACACGACTTTCTCCCGCCATACCGATGAGATCAGTGAAAAGAAGTCATCGAGCTGGAGGGACCTTTTTGCTGCTGTATCACTATTCTGAGAAGCCTGAGAGCAACAGAGCCGATACGTTTTCAGTGATGCCAAAGATGTCACCAACGGTGATCCCACAAGTGATGTTTCTTGAGACCAAGAACGATCATGTCTTTTGCTTACCGTCCCTTGTGTCTGAACATCCGAACCTGATAACCAACCTGATTTCACTTTGGCCATCGCGTGATGAGCTTATGCGACGATCTCGTTAGTGAAAGGTCTGGCTAATGAGATTATGTGACCTTATTATAAAGTAGACGATTGTAAGAGAAAAGCGACAGAGAGGGACAGTGGGTGACAGGGACTGCCGATCCAGTGTGATTTCTGGGAAAATGATGCGATAATGAGCGAGTATGGCAGTGTGCCGTTATGATGTGGATGAAGAGGTCTCGTTCCGCGATGCACAGATATTCTTGGGCATGCTCAACTTTTAGGATAAACTGCTTCACTTTGACAAGTTCAGTACGAGGGTTTCGATACGTCGCTTTGCTCCTATTCAACGGCGCTCTTGCTTGACGACTAACTGGGGATGGATTTACACTCACATGTACTAGTATGTCGTGGAGGGACCTGTTTGGCTCAGCGATGACAACGGGCTAGTTGGGGATGCAGGATGGCGTGATTGAGGCTACGGTTGGGCAGCGGTTGGCAAACCCGCAAAAATCGCCGGTCGCGGCCGCCCTACGGGCGGATAACTGATGGGGGATTCTCCCCCTTGCCCCCCGCTTGCAGTAGTCAGTATTCCAGAAACCAGCATCCAGCAATCAGCATCCAGAAATAGAGCCAGGGGAAACTACTCGAAAACCGATATCGTCGTTACAGCCGTCGGGCACACCCCTGAATCGGTAGGCGCAGCGCGCGAGCCTCCGATAGTCGAAGAACGAGCCCCCGCGAACTGCGCGGTAGACCTCACCCGCGTCGTACCACGAGTTGGTCCATTCCCAGACGTTGCCACTCGTATCCTTCACACCAGCCTCACTATCTCCACTGGAGAATTGGCCGACGGCGGTCGTCGAAGCTGCCTCACGTGAACTGCTCTCGAGCCACTTTGACCAATCAAGATCATCTTGTTCTCCCCAAAACTCGGCACAGTTCAACAGATTTCTATCAAAAGTATCTCCCCAGGGATACTCGCGCCCGTCAGTGTGGCGGGCGGCCCGCTCCCACTCTTGTTCTGTGGGCAAGCGCACCGGATGACCCAGATCCTGCGCCAGCCATTCACAATAGGCTTGGGCCTCGAACCAACTGACGCCCACCACCGGCGCCAGGGGGTTGTTCCAATTGACGTCGCGCCAGTAGAACGGCTCCCCGCGCTTTTCCGGTGGGCGGCGCTCCAGGTGACGCTTTTCATAGTCCTCCCGCGCTTTGCTGTCGTAAGTGCCGTCGCGCCAGGCCCAGCCGTCGTCGCTCCAGAACTGGGGCTGCTCGTAGCCCCCGGCCTCTATAAAGCGGTGGTATTGCAGGTTGGTGACCGGGTACTTGGCTATGGCAAAGGGCTGCGCGATGACGATCTCTTGCTTATCGTCGCCGTACAGGAACGGCCCGGCCGGGATGTCGACGAACGCATCGAGGTCGTCCGGGGCCCAACCGGCGCGGCCTAGGCTAAAGCCGGCGTCGCGCTGGACGGCGGGAGGCAGGGAGCGGTCTCGCGCCGCGTCCAGGAGCGCGTCGGTGACCTCTCGCGCCACGACGCGGCCCAGGCCCAGGTCTCCCGCGTCTTCCATGCACGCTCCGGCGAGCAGGACGTTCTTGCAGGCGTCGTCCCCATCGCACGCCGTCTCCAGCATCGCCCGCACCACCTGCCCGGCGGCGCGCGGCTGTTTGTGCAGCAGCCCCCAGATGCCCACCGCCAGCAGGATCGTCTCGCGCCAGGCGGGGTCGGTGAGGTGCTGCCGGATGACGGCAATGCTCTCGCCGAGGTCCAACTGTCCCAGCTGCACCACCCCGTAGGCAGCCAGCATCTCTTCGAACGTCAGGTGGATAAAGCCGTACTGCCCCCGGCCGCGCTCCAGGACCAGGTTCGAGTAGCGGCGCACGCTGTTCAAAAACTCGCGCGCCCTCTCGGCAGCGGGACCGCGCGGCAGCTCCCACTCTTCGCCCATAAAGTAGTCGGTCAGCCAGCCCAGCAGCGCCTGTTCTGATACCAGCCCCGCTGTCGGGTTTTCCTCGCGCAGCCAGAGGGCCAGCGGTCCCAGCACCATCAATATCTGCAAATAGTCCATCTCTGGCCCCACCTGCCGCTTGTCCAGGGCGCGGGCCTTGCTCCACGCGGTGATGAGCGTCTTGAGGTAGAGTTCGTACAGTTCGACGCGGCGGTTAGGGAGCGAGACGCCCTGCCGCTTGATGAGGGCCAGGATGGTGAGCAGGAGCGGGTTGCTGGCCAAGCGCGCCACGCCGGGGTTGGCGTCGATGGCTTGCAGCAGGCTTTTACGTTCGGCCTCGGCGGCGGCGCGGGCCTCGGGGGTGTCACCCAGGGTGCCCGTCTCAAAGGCCGCGCACCAGCGGACGGCAAAGCGCTCGATGGCGTTCCGGTCGAAATCGAGCAGCGTGTACAAGGCCCACTCTTTAGGGGCCAGCGGCGACTCGCGGTAGCCGACCACGCGACTGGTGACCACCACCCGGTTGCCGCGCCCGGACACGTCGCGGGCAAAGGCCTCTACCTTGGCCGCCAGGTGAGAACGTCCGCGCTGCACCTCGTCCAGACCGTCGAGCAGGATCACGGCCTGGCCCTGGGCGATGGCGCTGTCGAATAGGGGAGCCAGCCCTGCCAATCCCTGGGCCAGCCCGGCAAAGTACTTGGGCAGATACTGCTGCAAGCTGATATCGGCACGCGAGAGGGCACCGGCATAAGCGTTGAGGGGCACCAGAACCGGCAGCGGGGCCTTTGACTCTGCCGCCAAGCGCAGCGCCAGGTACTTGAGCAGGGTCGTTTTCCCAGAACCAGGGTCACCGATGACGGCGACACGCTCTTTCTCTGCCAGGGCCTCTTCGATGTGTACGGGCGCGGCGCTGCCCTTTTCCAGCGCTTGTTCCGGGATCGCCTCTCCTCTCAGAAAGCGACCGGCCAGACGACGGTCCCAGGTCTCGCCGGCGGGCATCTCGGGCCGGGCGACCAGGGGCACGTAGACGTCTTCCAGCAGCAATTCGCGGGAAAAGGTCTCCAGTTGGGGAATGCCCTTGAAATCGAGGGCGCGGTAGGTGCGCCGGAGATGGTCGACGTAGCTGGCGCGCAGCTGCGTCAAGTCTGCCGGCGGCTCGTAGGCCGGCATTTTGAGGACATAGGTGATGTTGACTTGGTCGCGCATGATGACGTCGCGCTGGGCGTTGACGTCGTTGACGTTCATACCTTCGTTCATTGATTGCTCCAGGGCCCGCGCCAACATTCGCTTGAACGCGTTCGCCTCGAACGCGCAGTTACCAGAGGGCGCGGGCAGTTTTTATATTTGGCTGGCCGCCGCTGCAGTGGCGATGGCCTCAGCCGGGGACGGACAACGCTGGCTCTGAACGGACGCGCCTCCGGGCGCGTCTTGGCTCCGTCCCGCGTCCGACAGATTCGGACTACGGGATTTGCCGGCCGCCGGTCGAGCGTCATGGGAAACTACTCGAAAACCGATATTGTTGTTATAGTTGTCGGGTACATTCCTGTTTCGGTTGGCGCAGCGCGCGTTCCTTCGATTGTTGTTGAACGAGCCCCCGCGAACTGCGCCGCCGTCCGGCCCCTGTGAATAGTTTACTCTACTTGATCGTTTTCTGCCAGCCGCCCAGCAAGCGCCCCATCTCGGCCAGCATGCGGGCCGCGTGCTGGTATTGACCGGCGCTGACCAGGCCCATATCGCGGGAGAGCCGCAGGTGCGTGCGCAGTTTATCCAGTTCGGCGTCGGCAGCGACCAGGGTGTTTCGTGGTTCGCGGTGGTGGGCGGCCTCGATGAGCAGTCCCTGAAAGCTCAACGCTTCTTGCTGGAGCGCCGTCGCCATGACAAAGCGCTGTTGGCGCGGAAACTTGATCGTCATTGGGATGAGCCAGGCGACAAAGTCGTAGGTTTTGCTAAAGATGGGCGATTGTTTCACATGTACCTCCGTGGTTGTCTTGATGAACCAGGCGCGATTTGGAAATTGCGGCTGCTGGTCCCGACATATACGGGGATTTGTCAATCCCTTCCGAGCGGTGAGCTTGGCGGCTGCGACGGGACGCTGGGCAGGACGACGCTGGACAGGATCGATTCCCGCAGGCCCCACGTGTCGCCGTGGGAGGCGTGGGCGATCCAACTCTGCACCGAGGCGTTCATCTGCTCCCACGAGATCTGGCCGCCGGCGTATTCTTGCACCAAACGGGCAAAACGACGCTGGAACGCTACGCCGTTGCGCCGTTTGAGCCGCCGGTGTTCGGGATAGACGCGCCAGCCCAGGAAAGGTATGCCCGTATGCACCGGAAAGACCACCGACTCGCGCTCGTGCAGGCGCGCGCGCAGCGTGGCCGCGAACCGGATGACGTCCCGCTTCCAGCGGTGGAGGCTGGGCTTGTCGTCGGCAAAGAGTAAAAAGTCGTCCACGTAGCGCACATAGCCGCCGCACTTGAGCTCGCGCTTGATGAATTGATCCAGCGGGTTGAGATAGACGTTGGCCCAAAACTGGGACGTCAGGTTGCCGATGGGGAGGCCGCGTGGCCGCATCGCGGCAAAGAGACCTTGCCCTGAGCCTGTCGAAGGGTCGTCCTGGGGAAAGTAGTGGGGGGATGAACTACTGGCGTGGACGTCTGTGCCGCTGTCGATGATCTGGTCAACCAACCACATGGTGCATGGGTCGGCGATGACGCGGGCCAGTTGGGCGCGCAGGATGGCGTGGTCGATGGTGGGAAAAAAGTGGACCAGGTCGCATTTGAGCACATAGCGGTACTTGCGCGCAAAGTGCTGGCAGCGGTCGAGAGCTTTGTGGGTTCCCTTGCCCTTGCGGCAAGCGTAGGAATCGTGGATGAAACGGCGCTCGAATATGGGCTCAATGTTGCGGACGAGGGCATGATGAACGACGCGGTCGCGAAAGGGCGCTGCCGAGATCAGGCGCGGCTTGGGGTCCTGGATGTGAAAGTTATAGTACGAGCCAGGGGTGTAGGTCTGGGATTCGAGTTCCTCTTGCAGGGCGAGCAGGTTGGCCTCCAGGTCGTATTCAAAGGCGGCTACGTCCGGGCGGCTGCGCTTGCCGCGGGCGGCTTTTTTGAACGCCTGGTAGAGGTTTTCAAAGTTGGTGACCAGTATGTAGAGATTTTTATGTGTTTTCATAGAGGTTCCTTCGATTCCCTCAGGACAGGCTGCTTTGTTCAGAATGACGCGCTTTTATCATTTCGAATACTCATTATTCGTCATTCCGAACGGAGTGAGGAATCTCTCCCCGATGCAACCAGAGATTCTTCGCTTCGCTCAGAATGACGGCACTTTACACAGACTGATGTGCTTTTGTCATTCCGAATACCCATTCGCCATTCCGAGCAGAGCGAGGAATCTTTCCCCCAATGCAACCAGAGATTCTTCGCTTTGCTCAGAATGACGGTGCTTTTGTCATTCCGAACGCTCATTCGTCATTCCGAGCAGAGCGAGGAATCTCTCTCCCGTTGCAATTAGAGATTCTTCGCTTCGCTCAGAATGACGCGCTTTGCTCAGAATGACGGTAAAGTACAACCTAGTCAAACCAATCCTCACTCAGGTCATCCCAAAGAGGATTGTCATCCTCAATCAAATCAATTTTTTTGTCACGCCGCCACCCTTTGAGTTCTTTCTCCCTGGCAATCGCGTCCCGGATATCGTCAAACGTCTCATAGTACGCCAGTCGAGTGATGTTGTATTTGGCGGCGAATTTGGAGCCAGTTTTCTGTTTGTGTTCCCACATACGGCGTTCGAGATTGTTGGTGACACCGGTGTAGAGCGTTTTGGACCTGTTCGTGGCAATATAGACATAGCTGCCTTTTTTCTGCATATTCATCTCGTGTGGGATTCTTTCCTTCGATTCCCTCAGGACAGGCTGCTTCGCTCAGAATGACGGTGCTTTGCTCAGAATCACGCGCTTTGGTTATTCCGAACGCTCATTCGTCATTCCGAGCAGAGCGAGGAATTTCTCCTCCGATGCAATCAAAGGTTCTTCGTTGTGCTCAGAATGACGCGCTTTTGTCATTTCAAATACTCGTTATTCGTCATTCCGAACGGAGTGAGGAATCTCTACCCCACTGCAAACAGAGATTCTTCGCTTCGCTCAGAATGACGGCGGTCTGGCGGCGGTTGGCGAAACTGCAAAAATCGCCGGCCGCGACGCGCTTCGCGCGATAACTGATGGGGGATTCTCCCCCTTGCCCCCCGCTTGCAGTAGTCAGTATTCCAGAAATCAGCATCCAGCAATCAGCATTCAGAAATAGAGCCAGGGGAAACTACTCGAAAACCGATATCGTAGTTATAGAAGTCGGGTACATACCTGTTTCGGACGGCGCAGCGCGCGTACCACCGATAGCTGTTGAACGAGCCCCCGCGCACTGCGCGAAACCGCTCGCCAAACTCGTCCCTCGGCTCACCGCCGGGGTACATTTGATACCAGTCCCCCGTCCACTCCCACACATTGCCGGCGGCGTCGAACAGGCCGTGGGGCGAGACGCCGTCGGGGTAAAGACCTACCGGCGTGGTGGTATAGATGTGGCCCTCCACCGTGTTGCAGCGCGCCGGGTCGAAGGTTTCCCCCCACGGATATTTGCGCCCATCGCCATCACGGGCAGCCTTTTCCCACTCGGACTCGGCGGGCAGGCGGAACTCGCGCGCGGTGATGGCAGAGAGCCAGGCGCAATACGCCGGGGCCTCGTACCAGTTGACGCCCACCACCGGGCGGGCCGGGCTGCTCAGATCACGGTCATCCCAGTAGGCGGGCCGGTCGAAAGGCCGCTCAAAGATCTGTTGAGCACGTTCTTGGGCCTCCTCGTCAGAAAGCGCCACTATCTCCTGCCAAAAGCGCAACTCCTGGGGACGCCAACTGCGTTGCTTGGCAAGATCGTCCATATCTCGTTTTTGCAGCCACTCCCGGTAGTCCAGCCAGTCCGCCATCGCGCCCGCGTGGGCATCGGGGCCACCGGCCTTCCACAAAAGCCCCTCCTCACTCCACCAGCGCTCGTCCCGGTAGCCGCCGGCTTCGATAAAGAGGGCGTACTCGGCATTGGTGACCGGGTAGCGGCCAATGCAGTACTCGGGCAGCGTCACCGTGCGCTCGTCAGTGTATTCGCTAGAGTAGGCATCGGGGTCATCGCGGTTGCTGCCCCGGATAAAGGGGCCGGCGGGCACCGCTTGCAACGGAGGCAGGATGGCCCAGACGGTGTGGCCCTCGAACTCAAAGGGTTGGGGGCGCAGATCGGGATGACCGGCCTCGCCCAGGGCCAGCCCAGCGGCGATGCGGGCGCGCAGGTGGGCGCGCTCGCCGCGCTGGCGGGCCAGCAGGTCGCGGCGGATTTCCCCGGCCAGGGTCTCCAGGTCGGGGCGGACGGCGCCGGCCTCGGCCAGGCAGCGACCGGCCAGAGGCAGGTTATGCCGGCGCACGGCGGCGATAAAGCGGGCAGCGTCTTTGCCCGCCAGCCCGGCCGTCATGATGACAGTCTCTTCCCAGCCAGTGACGGGCGGGGGCGGGACGCGCTCGCCGGGGCGCAGCTTTTTGGGCAGCCCCTGCCGCAGCGCGAACTGCCACCGTTGCCACGGCACGCGCCAGTGGCGGGCCAGCCGCTGCCCGGCGCGAAAGCGGTAGAGCAGCTCGCGGGCGGCAAAGTACTCTTGCAGCAGGTGGTGGTAAAAGGCATAGATGGCCGTCTGCCCCTCGTCCGCGCTCTTTTCCAACACGGTAGCGTCGAGCGCCAGATCGAGCACCTCGTCCAACGCCAGGCGGACTTGCCCGCCGTCGCCCAACTTGATCTTGGCGGCACCCTCGCGGGTGAGGCTGGTGCCTTCGCCCCGGGCCTGCATGGCAAAAGCAAAGCGGCCCAGGGCCGCCATCGCGGCCTGGAGGGTGGAGCGGGGGTCGGCAGTGAGGGCGCCGGGCTGGCGGCCCTCGCGCAGCTCGCGGTCTATGAGGCGGTCGGCCAGGTCGTCCATCAACTGGGCGCGGCTGCCCGTAAAGGCGCGCCCTTCCTCGCAGCGGTCGGCCAGCAGGGAGAGGGTAAAGGGGTTGCGGGCCAGCCGCTCGTCCTCGCCAGCATGGAGCCATTTTTCAAAGTCGCGCCACAGCCCGGCGGCGCGCTCCGGCCCAAAGCGCAGCTCAAAGTACTGCTCCATGCGGCCCCGGTCGAGGCTCTGGACGTGTATCTCTGGCAGGCGCAGGTCGGTGACGTAATCGGCGACGCGGCAGGTAAAGATGGCCCAGTTGCCCGGGGGCAGGTCGTGGTTGGCCCAGTGGGCCCAGCGCTCGATGCGCGCCGCGCGGCCGGACAGGGGCATCTGGTTGACGCCGTCGAGCAAAAAGCAGACCTGGCCTCCCGCCACCGCCTCGCCGTAGGTCTCTTTGAGGCCGGTGGTCCGCCACTCGTTGTGGAGAAAGTCGGAGGGGTGGAGGTCGGGGGCGGTGAATTTGAACAGGTCGGCGCGAAAGGGCAGCTTGCCGCGCAAGGGATCGCGCAGCCGCTCGCGGGCCAGGTCGAGCGCCAGGCGGTGGAGGGTGGTGGTCTTGCCAGCGCCCGGCTCGCCCAGGATGACGAGGCGGGTCTTGGCGAAACCGGTGAGGGCCTGGCGCACGT
Organism: Chloroflexota bacterium; assembly: GCA_024232355.1. The sequence goes on from JAAEPW010000986.1 coordinate 70,222, forward strand.
CGTCGATCCGGACGCCGGCGGAACTGAGGGCCTGGTCGCCGCGGTCGCTGAGGCGCAGGGGGGTGTCGAGCAGCCGTCCGGCCAAGGGCAGATAGTCGCGGTCCCAGCGGGCATAGGTCTGGCTGAGGATAAAGCGGGCCAGGTAGATCTCTTCGCGGCGGCGGGGGGCGGCCTCACGCTGGATCGCGCCCAGCGCGGTCAGGTCGGCGGGCGCAAAGCGGACTGGGGCGTCGGAGCCGGGGTCGACGACGATGATGGGGCGGTTGGCGTCTCGCTCGACCCGGACGGCGGCCTGGGGCTGGCGCAGCAGGGCCACGATCTGGTCGAGCAGGGTTTCGACGCGGGTCAGGTCGGCGCGGTTGATCTGGTCGCCCATGATGACGTCGCGGGCGGCGCGGATGTCGCCGGTTTTGGGTTTGTGTGTCATTAGTTTATCTCTGTTCAGATATTGGTCAAGGATGGCGGTTAGGCGTTGTTCAGAAACAACGTCACCGTCCCACAGTTGGTCCGGCCGGGCGTAATGCACCCGATCTACGGAGCAATGCCCCGTGAACGGTGCTGACGATGATTGTTTGTGCTAGATTTGCCGCCCTCGGGACGAGGGCTGAAAGCCTGACGGGTTAGAACAACTGGCTGGCCATCTGGATGAGGGTGGCCAGGACAGCGCCCAGGCCGACTGCGGCTTGGACACTGCCAGAGATACCCTCCAAGATTCCTTTGGCCCCGGTCAGGGTGGCGGTGATGCGGGCACCCAGGGGTTCTGGTTTCTGGGCTTCTTTGACCGCTCGCTGGACGTTTTCTTCGACTACTTGTATCTGCTCAACCTGCGCCGGCGGGAGCGACTCTTGTTGTTTGAGCTTGGCGAGTTCGGTTTGCAGGGTTTGCAGTTGGGTGACAAACTCGGGCCGCGTGGCGATCTGGGCCACTTGCTGCCGAAAATCATTGTATTGGTCACCCATGATGACGTCGCGCCCGGCGTGGATGCCGCCAGCGACGGCGATGCCATCTTTGGCCTCGGCTGTCTGCTGGGGTTGGTCGGGTTGCTGCTTTTTGGTGGTGCGTTTTTTGGTCATTTGATCGTCTCCTATAGTTTTAGTTGGTCCTAATGCTAATACGGTTCAGTTAGTATAGTCTAGCCTCTTGTAGGCGTTCCTAGCGGGCACAAGGCCTTGTACTACTCTTTAACTGCACCGTATTGGTCCTAACGCGATATGGCAATCGCGGCTACGACTCGCTCGTCATTCCGAACGAAGTGAGGAATCTCTACCCCAATGCAATCAGAGATTCTTCGCTTTGCTCAGAATGACGATATCCTCTGTAGAGATTCTTTCTTTCGATTCTCTCAGGACATGTTGCTTTGCTCAGAATGATGCGCTTTTGTCATTTCGATTACTCATTCGTCATTCCGAACAGAGTGAGGAATCTCTACCCCAATGCAATCAGAGATTCTTCGCTTTGCTCAGAATGACGATATCTTCGGTAGAGATTCTTTCCTTCGATTCTCTCAGGACATGCTGCTTTATAACGGCGTGCAAAAAATCGCCGGCCGCGACGCGCTTCGCGCGATAACTGATGGGGGATTCTCCCCCTTACCCCCCGCTTGCAGTAGTCAGTATTCCAGAAGTCAGCATCCAGCAATCAGCATTCAGAAATAGAGCCAGGGGAAACTACTCGAAAACCGAGAGCGTTGTGACAGTAGTCGGGGACATCCCTGTCACGGTAGGCGCAGCGCGCGAACCTTCGATCGTTGTTGAACGAGCCCCCGCGAACTGCACGCTCGCCCTCGGCGTCCACATCCTCACACTCATCCGGCTGGTACGGGTACGGGCGGAACAGGCTCGCCGTCCAGTTCCACACGTTGCCCGTTTGGTCCTCGGCCCCAAAAGGCCTCACACCGCCGGCCGCGGCGTAGGCGCCCGCGGGCGAGGGTTTGAGCACACGGCCCTCGATGGTGTTGGCCCGCGTACCGTCCCACTCGTCGCCCCAAGAATAGCACCACCCGGCAGGACCGCGAGCGGCGGCCTCCCACTCGACCTCGGTAGGCAGGCGGTAGGTCTGCCCGCCGACGGCGGAGAGCCAGGCGCAATAAGCGCGAGCCTCGAACCATGTTATCCCGACCACAGGTTGGGAGGGGTTGTTATAGTCGGCGTCGTCCCAATAGTGGGGCTGTTCGCGGGATTTGTCGCCAAGCTGGCTCGCTAACTCTGACTTGAGATCATCCTCACTCAACCCGGCGATGTAATCCAAGCTTTTCAATTGGTCAGGAGAAAAATTACCCTGGCGTTCCAATTGCTCTCGCCAATTGGGGGTAGACTGGGTGAATCGCCATGCATTCATCCAGGCCGTGAGCGGCCCGCCCATCACGTCCTCACCCTGTAACCACCGATGGGCCAGATCGGTGCCCCACCAGCGCTCATCCTGATAGCCGCCTGCGGTGATGAAACAAGCGTACTCGGCGTTGGTCACGGGCCACTTGCCGATGCGGAAGGGGGGCAGTTCGACGGTGTGTGCGGGTTTTTCCCGATCATAAGCGTCAGGATCATTGTCCGCGCTGCCAATGGGGTACGTACCGCCGGGAACCTCTACCATCTTTGGTATGATAACCTTTACCCCGTCAATTTCTTGTGGCCGGAAGCGGGGGTCGCCCACGCGGCCCAGAGTGAAACCGGCCTGCAAGCGGGCGCGCAGGTGGACGGCGGGGTCGTAAAGGTCGGCCAGCAGGTCGGCCTGCACGGCGCGGAGGACGGGTTCGGGTTGGGGGATGCCGGCCTCGACCAGGCAGCGCCCAGCCAGGACGGGGTTGTGGGGACGCACGGCCTCGATGAGACGGGCGGGATCGGTGCTCAGGCCGCAGGCGAGAATGGTGGTCACTTCCCAGCCGGTGGGGGACGGCTCGGGCAGGGGGTCCCACTCGCCGACGGTGGCGGGGGGCATATCGCGCTCCAGGCGCACGCAGCGCCACAACTCGCACAGATCGTCATCGTGGTCAAAGCGGCGCAGCAGTTCGCGGGCGGCAAAGTACTCTTGCAGCAGGTGGTGGTAAAAGCGCACGTCGGGCTTGATGCCGGGGTCGAGGATCGTCCCCGCGCGGGCAAAGCGGAACAGGTCGGCAGGGTTGACGTCCACCGTCTCGCCTTCAAATTCGACGGTCTGCGGCAGGGCGTCCCGGGCTGTCTGGAGGGGGACGGTCAAGCTTTCGCCTTGCTCTTGCATCGTGTAGGCCAGTTGCTCTAGCGCCCGGGACTGGACATCGCGATGCAGCCAGCGGGGGTGGGCCAGCCGCTCCTCACGGCGGAACAGTTCGTCGGCGAACCACTCGAGCAGGCGTCCGCGGTTGGCCATCGCCTGGTGGTTGGAGCGGTAGGCAAAGACGAGCAAGCTGAGGTTAAAGGGGTTGCGGGCCATCTCGCGCAGGTGGGTGCTGGGGTCATTGAGCAGTTCTTGCAAGCCCTCAGCGTCGTTGCAGCGCAGGTATTCGGTGATGCGGGCGTCGTCCAGCGGCTCTACGCGCACGCGCGGCAGGTCGAGTTGGCGGTCATAGTCCCGCTCGCGCCCGGAAAAGACGATCTGGTTGGCCTGGCAATAGTCGGTGCTAAAAAGCCGCCAGGCCTTGAGGCGCTGGTCGCGCACGTCGCGGGGCAGTTCGTTGATGCCATCGGCCAGGATGAGTATGCGCCCGGCGACCAGGGCATCGTCGAAACTGGTGCTGGCGCGCTGTTCCCACTCGGCGCGCAAAAAGCCGGCCGGTGTGCGCTCCCCTTGCTGGCTGAGGCGGACAAAGAGGGGCACACGGTCCGGCCCGCCAGACAGGATGTGGCGGGCGGCCTCGAAAGCGATCTTTTGCAGGGTGGTGGTCTTTCCCGCACCCGGCTCGCCCAGGATGACAAAGGCGGGGTGGTTGGCCAGGGCCTCGGTGATGTCCTCCAGGGGCACGGTGGTCACGCGGGCCTCGGCTCCGCTGCCGGGTGGGGGAACGCGGAACTCGCTAAAGGCGACGGGCATGTCCAGCCCCTCGACGGCGCACTGGACGTCCATCCGCGCGGCCAGGGGGATGAACTTTGTGGCCCAGACCTGGTACTCGCGCTGCACGGTGAGGGAGAGCAGGTAGGAGCGTTGGTCGCGGCGGCGGGCCAGTTGTTGGGCCGCGCCGGGGCGAAAGACGAGGGTTTCACCTTTGACCTCGGCGCGGATGGTGTTGCCGTCGGGGACAAAGGACGCGCCGGCCTGGAGAAAGGCCAGCACTTTGTCGATGAGGCGCTCGACGTCATCGACAGAGTAGCCGTAGGTGATGTTCTGGTCGCGCCCGATAAAGTCGGCGGCGCAGCTAAGGTCTCCGGCAATGGCGATGCCGTCGCGGGCGGAGGCATGGCGGTTGGAGGCAGGGTCTTGAGATGGCATACGCAGTGCTCCGTTTCAATGAACAAACGCCGCTCTCCTTTTGCTGGGAGAGCGGCGTTGTGATACAATGGATTTGCCGATCCCCTGGGCGTTGCAGGGGTGAAGCGTGGGGATTGCTGGCAGGCAATCCCTTTTTTGTTATGAATAGTGTAGCATAGATTGGCGGTTGGTGCAATTGGGGAGGGGCAGATGCGTCGGGTTAAGGATAATGTGATACTCGGCAAAGACCGACTGGCGATAAAGTCGCTGGTCTATGAAGAAACACCCGATGAAGCGGGCTGATAGATTTCCGCGTGGTGTGTTCGGTGTAGGGAGACATGTGTTGTCACGATTCTTTCCTAGCAGAAAGCTCGTGCTCCCTAAAAAATGACTCGGTGTGTATTAGCGAGAGCCCCCTTCTCCCTCACCTGCATCGTGGCGATAAAAATGTGCATAGCTACCATCCATTCGTCGTCGCTTTCGCTTGCTGGCGGTGCTGCCGCAGGATGGGCAATGGGCTTTCTCTGGTGAGTCTGGGCCAGTTCTGATAAGCTGGGTATCTACCTTGGCTTTTTGCATAACTCGCTCACAAAAGTATTGTACCACGCGAGTGACATAGGGACAAAGCCGGCTGACCTCAATTCAAGCCAGTTACTGAACCACAGGCACTGGATTTGCCCTGCCTGTTCTGTTGGGTGTTTCCTATCATGACAGGGAAGGGACTACAAGGTGTCTCAATGTTCTACGGCAAGGTAGCACAATCCTCTGGTATGTTGTGAAGGGATACGTTTGGCATCGTTTAGGGAGCAATCAATGTTTGCTCTGAATAACCGTAGTGTCCGTATTCTCCATCTTTCTACAATATGCTATAATATCCCCTATGAGCGAGCAGACACCCGATACAGACAAAGACCGTCTGATTTCCCTAGCCGAAGCTGCCGAGATGTATGGGTTCAGCTATGGTTATTTACGTCAGCTTGCTGGAAGAGGCAGGCTCAAAGCGGTCAAAATAGCCAATGGTTGGATTACCACCCCAACTGATGTAGAAGCCTTTATTCGCACCCGGCAGAAACGGGGTGTCTATCGCGATGATATTCAAGTTTGACAATGCTACACTTTTGTAGTATTATTATAAACATAACCGAATAGCAAGCACCGCCGGAGGGTGCTACAACACCCAACCGGCGGCTAACCCAAACAACTGGTATGAGCAGTTAATCGGGCTGGTTCGCAGTATACCATCAAGCGGCCATCTCTGCCAGTGCAGGGATGGCCGCTTTTTTTATCCGGCGGCGCGCTATTCGGTCATACATCAGCACACATAGTCTTTACTAGATGGTTGAGGAAATCACTCGATGGATCACACAGACCTGCGCGAAAAACTGATCACCTACCTGCACAAACGCGGTTGGCACCAAAAACTGGCCAAAAAACGGCAGGGCGAGGAAACGCTCTTGGAGCATGCCCTCAAATGCTTCGACACTACCCACACGCTTGCGCAACTGCTGCCGGACATCTTTTCCTCACCACAGGAAACATCCCTAGCATCCGCCGCACATGACGTAGGCAAAGAAAATGATTCGGCACAGCGCGCACTGCGCCAAGGCAAGGCCCTTGGCGATCACGTCGCTCCCCATCTAACGCACAGCATTCTGGCCGACATGTCGCACTATCTGGAATTAGGGAGCAACGTCTGCCTCCCGGACGCCGCGCTGGGGGTGAACCTGCACCACGACAAAGGCAACCGGACTCGCGTCCGTGAGTCATTGATTGAAACGACCTCTGCCGCGCCAGAG
>JAAEPW010000987.1 GCA_024232355.1 Chloroflexota bacterium
CACGCCCAGGTTGACGAAGGTTTCCGCCAAAACGGGTGATGTGGTGCCAGCGGCGACAAACTTGACGGTGTAGGAACCCGGCGCAAAGCTCTGGTAGGCGGCGGTGTCCGTAAAGGTCAGGCCGCTAAAGGTGAGCACGTCGTCGACCAGCACGTCCATAGCCGCGCCATCGCTGACGGCGTGGACGACGCGCAGTTGTCCTTGCCCCAGGCTGGCGGCTGGGCTGAGCGTCCTACCGAGGTAGTATTCGGTGCTTTCTCCATAAGTGATGCCCGCTGGCAGACTGTCGTGGCCGTAGAGCGTGCTGTCTGGCGCGATCAGCGTCATGGTGAGATTAGGTGTCTCGCTGGCCAGGCTGATGAACATTTCCGTGGCATACGGCACATCCACGTTCACCAGCATGTCTTGCGGGGCGCGGGGGGCGTATAACGGTCCATTCTCTATTCCCCGCATCATGTCGCTCGTCCCTGGCGCGGGCAAGACAAAGGTCAGGTCTGTATCCGACGGCATCAGTAGTGGGTTGTCGCCCTGGTCTGCGCTCAGACGTTGTTGCCGCAACATTTGCTCCCAGGCGCGCAGCGCGCGGTTGCGGGTGACCAGTTGATACTTTTTCACATCGCCACCTACGGCCAAGTTGAAATCAGTATCTATGTAAAAGGCGAGTGTGTCTATGATTGGCAGGACTACCCAACCCTTGAAACCCCAGGCTGTGTCTCCGCTACCATAGTTAAACTTGCCCATTTCGGCGCCGATTTCGAAATCGTATACTTGGTCTGGCACGGGCCAATAGTCAAAAAATTCACGGGGGTTGACCCCCACTTTGACCGAAAGCCTGCCCGCCATATTGGGATCGTTATCCGGCCCCCAGATGGCTATCTCTCCGTGCGCTTCCTGGAGCGGTCCACGCGGTACCAGGGAGACGTCCGCTTCAAAACCGTTGCAGTCTATATTGGCATTCGCTTCACCCACCTTGATGGTATCAAACATGGTCACTTCGCCATTGAAAGAGGCGCCCGCAGAGCAACCCCTGTAGGGTGTTGCGACCGTCAGTGACAAGTCGGCGCTGAGCGGATAGCCCAGGCTAAAGCTGCCAATTTCGACCTCCTTACCGACAGCCAGGCCGACTTGGAGGACGACTTTTTTCGTGTCGTCTTCCAAGATGAGCGAGCCTTCGGCTCTGGTCAGGACGAACGGAATGGTGGGATCCAACTTGAATTCGCAGTCGCGCAGCCAGATCGTGACCTTGCGGACGGACAATCCTTGTACCGCGTCCAGCGACCGCGGGGTCGCAGAAGGCACCCGTTCGCCACCCACGATGATGGGCTGTGCCATCACTTCGGGGGTCAGGGGGATCACATCTTGGCTCCCGTCGAGAGCGGTCACGTGGAGTTCCGCGCCGTCGGCGTTGCTCGCGTCCGCGTACATCACGTGTTTGGACTGGGTGCGATCCCAGCGCAGGGTAAAACCGCCGCCCAGCAGACATGACTTGCCGCCGCTGCCGTCTATGTTAAAGCCACCTTCCACCGAGATGTCGTACACACCTTGTTCAGCGGCGGGCTTGAGTTCGCCCATCAACGTCGCCAGCCTGAAACCGCCGATCTTGACGTTGGGCAGCCTGAATTTGCCGCCGCCGATCTCGAACCCATTTCGGGTGACACCAAAGTTATAGATGGACGCGCCATAGCTGCCAGTCCCGCCGAACGGTTTCATAGGGAGTTGAAAGCCGAGTTCATCCGCTCGCAGGCCATCGCTCGATATATCGACATTGTCGCCCGTGGCCTCCATCCCCATAAAGGCAAAACTCAGGCCGGTCAGCCCGCCGCCGAACTTGGTGCGCCCCCGCACGTCTATGCGCAGGCTGGTCTCGGCATTGGCATCGGCGACGCCCAGTTTTTCGAGATCGCCGAACAGTTGCAGGATAAAGGCACTGCCCTCGCGGATGATCTTGACCTGATTGAGACTCATGTGGACCCAGTTATCGAACAGGTCCAGGTCCGTCGGCGCCGATACGCCGCCAAACTCGATATAGTCGGGAAAGATCTTGACCGGTCCCTCAAGGACGAGCATTTCGCCGCCGAGGCTGCTGGGCAGAACCAATGAAGCGCTGTCTGCCTGGAGCAGTTCTCCGTACAGCAGTTTGGGGCTTTCCAGGGTCAGTTCAAAATCGGCCACCTTGATGCTCAGCGGTGGGTTGGCGGCGTCTGACCCGGCGACAAAGTTGTCGAACACGACGTTGGTGTTTTGGGGCAGGTTGATGCGCAGTTTTTGCTCTTGCTCGTTGTATTGGGCCACATCTCCGCCCCCGCCAAAAGCAGGGGGGAAGGGATTATAGTTCCACGAAGAGTCGAACGTGGCATCAACCACCTTGCCGGTAGGCAGGTGAATGGTCCCGCCCGCCCCAAAGAAATGGGTGTTGTCCAGCGTAGGTTTGATCACGACGATTTTTCCCTCGCCCGAGAAATCAAACTTTAACGATTCTTCCGCCGTGTACTTGCCGCGCAGCGTGCCGTCTGACCCGAGGGTCAATTCCAGCGGAATCGGATCGATGCGCGGATCAACGCGCAAGTGCAGCGTGGCGGTACCGGCCAGGTAGTACACCTCTTTGAACATCATTTCTAGGTTGATGTCCTTGAGCGTTAACCCGCCGCTCCCGTATTTGACCGCGCTCGGAGCATGGACCGTGGCGCTCTGCAAGCCGTCCGGCATCTGTTCGATGTCCATCGAGAGCGGGGGATCCACATCGCTGCCTCTCTTCCAAAAGGAGACGTCCGCGTTGCCCCGGACGAGGCCCGTGGAAAGGTTGAGGCCGTCGAGCTGGATATTGTAAAAGTTAAACCAGCCCCACAGGTAGAGTGTGGCGCCCGCCTGTGGCACGAACTCGTCCGCGCTCGCCGCTGCGCTAAAAGCGCCCCGGATGAAACGCCCCAATTTGTACCCAGGACGGCCGCCAACGTACCTCACTTGACCCTCGCCCTCGAAAGAACCGTCGGTGGCATAAGTCAGGTAGGGGCTGTAAAAGCTGCCATAGGACTCGACGATGAAATGCTCGCCCAATTGGATCTTGCCGATCGCCTTGATACTACCGTCCGGCTGCGGCTCCTCGTAGGCGTCCGCCGTGATCGTCAGGTCTGGGCGGATGTTGCGCGTCTCGCGCCCGCCAGAGACGACGTATACGTAGGGGGACGTGCTATGATAGCCGCCTGGGTTGGAGCTTTTCATCGTGGCGGCCTGTCTAAAGTTGCCCAGGCCGTGGGCCTGGACCGTGGCGCTGATGACGACGGCTGCTTCTGATTGCCCCGCTATCGCGCCCAGGTCACACGCGATCGAGTTGTTGCCAAAGTCCACCTGACAACTGCCTTGCTCGGGTATGGCACCCATATTGAGCACGATTGGCGTGACGCTGCCGGATTCCAGCGCATATTCAAAACTAAAGCGGCCGGCGTTGTTGCTGGTATTTTGCAGCACGATCCGCCCGCCCAGCTCTACTGTCTCGCCAGAGTCCATGCTGACGTTGCTCAAGCCAGAGATGGCGCTCGCGACCGTGGCGCCGGGATCGTAAGCATGTACGGTCACCGTCACGAGGGTCGAGGCCAGCCGGGGAGACGCGATGTCATAACCGGCGTCTTGCGCCGTATAGCGCAACACCGCCGTGCCCGCGCCAAAGCCGGTGAACGTGAAATCGCTCCCGTCTCCGGCGATGATGGCCGAGAGGTCAGGCCCACTGAGCTTTTCGATCTCTACGATCTGCAAGGCGGTACCCTCCGGATCTCTATCATTGTCCAGAATGGGTATCCTGATGGGCATGTTCTCATACGCAGTGGCCGTATCGGGCTTGAGGATGGGCGCATTGTGGTAAGGCACCACGCGCACCTTTACATGTCCCGTCACCTGATCAAGCCCGTCAGAGACTTGGTAGGTAAAGGGGTCGTCCCCCGTAAAACCGGGGAAAAGAGTGTAAACGATCTGGTCGCTGCCGCTCAGCGCCGTCGTCCCGGTGAGTGGTTGGCTGAAGGAAACGAGGGAAAGCAGCTCGCCATCGGGGTCAAAGTCGTTGTCAAGGACAGAGATAGCGATCGAGACTTGGTTGGTATAGACCTCTACAAAGTCGACGTGGGTGATGGGGACGCGGTTGACCACGGTCAGCGTATACGGCTGCGTCGTCGTCAGGCCGGCAGCGTCGCTCACCAGGAGCGAGATGTTATGTACGCCCAACTCGGCCACGCCCGGCGTGCCATTGAGAGAGGCTGTGTCGGTGGTGCCTGCGGCTCTCTGGAGTGTGCCAAAGCTCAGCCAGGTCGGTTTTTGTGTCGCTTCGATGGTCAGGACGTCGGCAATGTCCACGTCAGACGCTGTGATGTCGTAGGCGTATGCCTGGTACAGGAAGGCGACCTTGCTGGGCCGGGAACTGAACTCGGGCGGGTCGTTGACGTTGTTGACCGTCACCGTAAAGCTCTGGGTGGTGGCGGCTAGCGCGGCATCTTGAACTTGCAGGGTGACGGCGTGGTCGCCCAGGTCGTCTTTGGTGGGGTCACCGTGCAGGACGGCGGTGCCGTCGCCCCGGTCGTAGACGGCCAGCCAAGAGGGCAGCGTGATCCCGGTAAAGGATAGCACGTCGTCCACGTCGTCGTCGCTGGCGCCGATCTCGTAGGCATAGGGGGTGTTTTCGTCGATGCTGGTGATGGGGGTGGTGGAAGTAAAGACGGGGGCGTCGTTGACGTTGCGCACCGTCAGGATAAAGATCTGGGTCGCCGTGGCCGAGACGGGATCGCGGGCTGTCAGATGTACGGTGTGGTCGCCCACGTCGGCGTTGGCGGGCGTTCCGCTGAGCAGGCCGGTGCCGTCGCCGTTGTCCACAAAGGACAGCCAGGCGGGTTTGCTCTGCGCCGCGAGGATGGGTGTTTCGCCCACGTCGATGTCTTCCGCGACGACCGTGTATTGATAGAGAGCGTCCTCGTCCGCTTCTTTTATCGCGCTGCTGAGGAAGGTGGGAGCGTCGTTGACGTTTTGCACCCCAATGTCAAAGATCTGGATCGCTGTATCGTCCAAACCATCCCTGGCCATCAGGGCGACTCTGTGGGAGCCCACGTGCGCATTGCGCGGTATGCCGGAGAGGATGGCCGTGCCATCGCCCCGGTCGTACAAGCCGAGCCAGGCGGGCAGCAGGGGGGCATTGATCTGCCAGGGTTCGCTCCCCGACGGGCCAGCGACCGTGACGGTGTACGTATAGTCCTGTTCCTGGGTCGCGCCCGTCGCCGCGCTGGTGGTGAACAGGAGGAAGGGATACTCGGTGCCGACGGTGATGGTAAAGGCCTGGTCGGCAGTGACGGTGCCATCGGTCACTTGCAGGTTCACCGAGTGCGTGCCCAACTCGCCGCCGGTGGGTGTGCCAGAGAGGCGGGCGGTGCTATCACCATTGTCCACAAAGGTCAGCCAGGCCGGTTTGAGCGTCGCGGTAAAGGTCAGCACGCCACCCCCGGGGGTGCTGGCACTGACGTCGTAGGCGTATGGTTGATCCTGGACAGCGGCCGTTACCGGGCTGCTGCTAAAGGAAAGCTCACTGCCGGTCACCTGGATGCTAAAGGCCTGGGCGGTGGTGCTGAGGCCATCTGTCACCTCTAGGATGACACTGTGCGAGCCAATGTCGCTAGTAGGGTATCTTCCACATCGGGTGCCAGAGGCGCTTGGCGAGTACCCATACAGGGTATTTCTGGAGCTAATCTTGCCGTTATCACCACATGGGGGAAATGCATCGTCATCACTCGGCGTGCCAGATAGGCTCCCGGTGCCATCGCCATCGTCGATCAGGGTCAGCCAAGCCGGTTTGGTCAAGTCGGTGATGGTCACGCTGTCCCCGTCGTCGTCCTGAATGGTGATGTCATAGTTGTAAGGCTGGTCGATGGTCGCCGTTATGCCCGGACTGCTGCTAAAGGTGGGGGCGTCGTTGGTGTTGGTCACAGTGATAACAAAGACCTGGGTGATGCTGCTGATGCCATCGCTCACTTGCAGGGTGACATTGTGGGTGCCGACGTGGGCGTTGAGGGGCGTGCCAGAGAGGGTGGCTGTGCGGTCGCCGTGATCGACCAGGCTCAACCACGTGGGCGAGATGAGGGCGGTGATGGTCAACACGTCGCCCGAGTCGGCGTCGTCGGTGGTGATGTCGTAGACGTAGGCACTGTCCTCGATGGCCGTGGTGACCGGGCTACTGCTAAAGATGGGCGCATAAGAGGTGTTGTGGCCAAGGACAAAGACTGTGCCTATAGTAGTATGCATTTGGGTGGCGACCACTAAGATTGTATCTCCGCCGATAGCCCCAGAAGAGCCAAAATAGTCGTATGAATCAATGTCGGGAGGGACATGTTTAGCGAGTTCGGTGGTGGTTGCGAGCCAACCTCCGCCCGGCCGATCAAAGAGGTAGACCGAACCAGACTCGGCGGCGTTATCGTCATCATACGGCGCCCCGACGACGATGGCGGTCCCATCCGCGTTGATGGCCACAAAACTGCCAAAGCGATCGTCAGCGACGCCGTCGGAGGCGAGCAGCTTGGTCGTTTGGGCCACCGTGGGTGTGCTCCACCCCCCGCCCGCCCGCTCAAAGACGTAGGCCGAACCAGATTCGGTGCCGTTATCGTCATCACGATACACCCCAACGACGATGGCGGCCCCATCCGCGTTGATGGCCACAAAACTGCCAAAGCGATCGTCGGCGGCACCGTCGGAGGGGAGCAGTTTGGTCGTCTGGGTGGCCGTGATCCACCCTCCGCCCGGCTGCTCGAACACATAGGCCGAGCCGGAGCTGCTGCCGTTATCGTCATCATACACCGACCCAACGACGATCGTGCTGTCATCTGCGCTGATGTCCACAGCATAGCCAAAATTGTCACCACCGGCGGCGCCGTCGGAGGCGGTCAGTTTGGCCGTTTGGGTGGCTGTGATCCACCCCCCGCCCGGCCGCTCGAACACGAGGGCCGAGCCGTCGTAGCTGTCTTGACCGTATGCCCCGACGACGATGGTACTCGCATCCGCGTCGATGCCTATCGTCCCGCCAAACCAGTCATTGCCGCCGGCGTTGGAGGCGGTCAGTTTGGCCGTCTGGGGCTGAGCGGTGGTCCACCCCCCGCCCGGCCGTTCGAACACGTAGGCCGAGCCGGCAAAGTCGCCGCCATAGTCATTGTCATCTGCATACGCCCCAACGACGATGGTGGCCCCATCCGCGCTGACGTCTACCGCCTTGCCAAAATTGTCATCGTCAGCGCCGTCGGAGGAAAAAAGTTGGGTGACCGAGACCGCACTGCTCCAGCCCGCGCCTTGCTGCTCGAACACATAAGCCGAGCCGCCCTGGACCCAGGTTAGCTCATTAACATCATTGGGCGCCCCGACAACGATGGTGCGGTCATCTGCACTTTTGGCTATCGACTCGCCAAAATATGAATCTGTATACCTCCAGTCTGAGGGCAGGAGCATGCCCGTTTGCGTGCTTGACGCCCAGGCCCCGCCCGATCGCTCAAATACGTGAGCGTACTCATGAGCCCCCTGTCCCCCGGTAAAGATGAGGCTGCCATCCGCATTGATGGCCACAGCATCGCCCAATAAACGGGTTAAATTTGGGTGGGAACTGGTGAGCGTGGCTACCTGGGTGGCCGTGATCCAGCCCCCAACGCGCTCGAATGCATAAAGCATACCCTCATCACTGTTAGCACACTGATCTCCAACGACGATGGTATTTCCATCCGAGGCGATGACTACATGGTTCCTTTCATGGTTAAATTGGGTTTCGTCACAATAGACGACGTCGAATGAGACTACCTCGGTGCCTGTGATCCAGTTTCCACCCGGCCGCTCGAACACATAGATCGAATCAACGTTCGAACCGGCGACGATGACAGTCCCGTCCCCACTGATGTCCACACCCTCGCCAAGGAGGTCCTGGTTGGCTTTGTCGGAGGCGGTCAGTTTGGCCGTCAGGGTGGGCGTGATCATCCAACCGCTGACCGGCCGCTCGAACACGTGAACCGCACCAGTGAAATCTATGCCGTCATTGGAAGTACGCGCCGCCCCAACGATGATGGTGGATCCATCGGCGTCAATGGCCACGTTAGAACCAAAGTCAGCGCCTTCGTTGGAGTCAAGAGGCCCGACAATATTGGCCGTCTGGCTAATGGGCGTGCTCCAGTCCCCACCCGGCCGCTCAAAGACGTGAATGATGCGCGGCCCCCCATAGGCGCCCCCCCCAACGATGATCGTGGCCCCGTCGGCGCTGACGTCTACCATCCTGCCAAAACCGTAAGAGGCCTCGGAGGGGAGAAGCGTAGGCGTAGTGGCCGTCGTGCTCCAGCCACCACCTGGCCGCTCGAACACGTACGCCGAGCCAGAGCCGCTAGAGCCACTATCGGCACTCTCCGCTCCAACGACGATAACGCTGCCATCCGCGCTGACAGCCACCTCACCGCCAAACTCGTCGTCATCCTCACCATCGAGAGCGCTAAGCTTGGCCGTTTCTCCCTCGATCAAGGGCGTGTTTGACCAACCGCCGGGCGGCTGCGCAAACACATAAACTGCGCCAGTATGTGATATAAAACTACTGCTAACCTGGCCGCTTCTATACGCCCCAACGACAATAGTGCTGCTATCCGCGCTGACGGCCACGGCCTCGCCAAAGCTCTGGGCGAAATACTCTGATTGAGTGCCTCTTCCCATAAACCTGGCTATCTGCACCCAGGGATCAATCGTCAATGGGTAGACGGCGCCAGTGTCGTCCACGCGCAGCAGCAATTGCGTTTCCGCGGTCGCGGACGTTGCCAGTTCCAGCCATGTGTCCAGTTCCTGCCCATCGGCGTCGTAGGCCGTCAGCCCGCTATAGGTCAGGGCGGCGCTGCCGCCGGCGCGATTCAGGCTCAGGCCGCGCTTGTCGGCCTGTACCTGGGCTTGCAGGCTGCTGGAAAGGTCCAGGAGCAGTGTCAGGGGTCCCTCCGCTGTGGGGGGTGGGGCATCCAACGTAAAGCCTTGCTCCAGCCCCAACGGGCCGTTGAGGTACCACTCGGTGAGATCGCCGCGTAGGTACTCGACGCGGTTGCCGTCTACCTGTGGGGTGGCTGTTTGGACCGGGAACAACGTCGCGCCGTAGCCATACTGGCGCAGGCGCAGTTGGAAAAAGTCGTTCCCGCTTTGCACCCGAAAGCCGCCGTCGCCAAAGCTGCTGTTCAGGCCGTGGGCGGTGTTTTTCGCTTGCAAGCCGCCCGCGCTATCGGCCACGACGTGAAACTCCTCGTTATCGCGCCCCACGGCCTGTGAATAGAGGGCTTGCAGCCAGGCGGGCTGCTCGTCCAGGGTGGCGTCGGGGTCGAGGCCGGCGGCGTTCGTGGGTAGTGGGGACTCGAGATCAAGCTCGTCCCAGGCTTGCTCCGGGCTATATTGTGGGATTTCTACAAAGTCCTCGTCCGGCGGCAATGCCTCCGGTATGGGCTGGGGCCTGCCTCGGAAGGCAGGTTTATCTGTTTGAATCTGGGGCCTGCCTCGGAAGGCAGGTTTATCTGTTTGAATCTGGGGCCTGCCTTGGAAGGCAGGAGCGTCCCGGAGAACAGAAGCATTCGGGAGGATCGGGCTATCCTGACTCTCTGGGGAGGCGGCAGGGGCAGCCGTGGCTACCACTGCCAGCACCGGGTTAAAGAGTGTGGTCAAGATAACGAATAGGGATAACAGTTTGTGCATAATGCGCGCCGAGATTCCTTGATTCATTTCAAAACTCCTTTTTGATCGAGCCTATAGGG
The DNA here is from genome assembly GCA_024232355.1 of Chloroflexota bacterium. The sequence continues at coordinate 9,765 of JAAEPW010000987.1, forward strand.
GCAATTCGCGCCCAGGGTGAAAAAAATAAACATTGCCAAATTACGATTCTGTCATGCCACGCAGTACCGGCAGGTGAAATTCGTGTCATTTGCCCTTTCGTGATATCAAGTGTCCGGTAGTGAAATACTTGGTGTTTTATGTCTATTGTTCTAGCCGGGCCACAGTCCGGCAGCTTTCGGCATGGTAACACGGGGTATTCGTTACCGCCCACTAACATTATAGCACATCAACCTTCCAAACACTTAACAAAATGGGTCGCTGACCTTCCAAAAACCTTCCAATTTGGACCATACTTGTCACTAACACTCAAGATACTACCAGCTTTTATGTACCGGGCTTTGGATATAGGGATTTGCACCAACCGGTTCACAAAAGCACTCCCAGGCTCTCACCTGGGAGTCGTGGCATCCGGTGGCTTACAGCGTCCACGAGTTTGAGATCAAGGGTCGTGGCCTGCCTCGGGCAGGAAATGTTGATGGTTATGAGCAAGGTGTTACAGACAACAACGGGGCAAATACATCGAAAAATCTGGAAAAAAATAGCGTATGATTATTAGACTAATCATACGCTATTTTCCACGCTGCTGATGCCCAAATGCGTCGCTAAAAACGGGCAAAAACGGCCTCTCGAAGACCTGTAACGAGATTGTTCAACGTGTCCTCTTTTATTACCAACGCTTGCGTCTACGAGTTTTGGAGCGATTGCTCGGTTCCTTTCGGGCACTGGCTATGTGTGGACAGCCAGGCGAGTGTATCATCTGAACAGCAGACTGCACGGATATCGGCACAGCTATCCCCGACGACCCTATCCCCTTCTTTGAAAGCTCCAGCCGAAATTGCAACATCTCAGTTCCGTCTTTGAGCAATACCGATCCTGTGCTCATTGACTCCAATCGCCGTCTACGGTCTCCCCTTGGTTTTTTCACCACCAGTGCTTTGTCGCAACAAAAGTACAGCAAGGACAACTCGTGCCCACTTTCAAAGATATAGTAGAACGTATCATCACGCTGGATTACATTTTTGATACGCTGTCCGCCGATGCAACGATCCAGATACTCTGCAACACATTCCCATTGCCCGTTGATCCTTACTAACGGAAATCCATCACGTTTGCACAGTCGCTCGGGTTGCTTCTCACCAGCCATAAACGCTCCCTATTTCCAACCCCTACCACTCATCATCGTCAAAGGGGCTCCCTACCACAATCGCTTCTTCGCCATCACTCAAACGGACCCGACGACCCACCGTCTGCTCAAAGCGGCGAAGCGATTCTACCGATTTACCCGTGCGGCTCAGTTCAGCAAAATCATCGTCTGTGAACGACGGTGTACCAGGCATATCCGGCAAACTGAGCACGTGTTTGACAAAGGGGCCACGGATACGAACCAGATCACGGGGCAGACGAATACCTTCCTGCCGGTTGGCGTCCAAGCTCTTTAATATCTCTCTTTTTACCTCTGCGGCCTCCAACGGATCCAGATACATACCCCGCTGCGTCCACATACCCACGAATTCCTCAACCGCTCGCTCAGGTGAGCGCCGTGGCAAGATCATATTATCTTTGGCGGCTCCCTCCCACGGCGGATTAAAGTCAATCAAAAGGCACATACCCTGGACCTTGCGCCGTCGGTGATTCGCATACCAGAGGACGACAATCACACCCTGCGAGTCGTCAGTGTATATGTAAGCTCGATAGAATGAACTTTGCACCTGACGCTCTTTCAATTGGGAAACGTCGGTCCCGGCATCCTCCAGCCAAGCGACTGCTCGCTGCTGATCCTCATCAGTGATACGACGTTGGTCCAGGAGTGTGCGCAGCGAATCCAGGTATCCCCGTTCACCCAGCCACTCGGGTACCACTACGTCCAAACGAGACTGAACCTGCGCCGGAGCACCATCGCAGGCACTGAGCAACACGGGCAGAAACTCGGATGGTTTGAGCCCCTTGCATACTACGTTCAAGTCAGCTTGTATCGCCTGCGAATCCTTTTTGGCCAGTGCCTCATTGCCTAATAATCCATCCAGGCGTGGCCGTAACAAGGCCAGTGGCGAAAAGCTTGACGTGGAGCGTTTTTGTTTTCGTTTCTTTTTTGATTTACTCATTGGGCATCTTTCTTCTCGACTCACTTGAACACATAACTTGGCGATGTTCTGGTTACTCTAATCCCAGCATTTTCTTGACCTTGCGATAGTCAGGGGCAAACATCCCTGGCGATTTTGGCGTTATTTGTTGCCTACCCACGATATACTCAAGCAGATCCAATACCTGCTCACGGCCTTCTGGTGTTTTGACCGCCTCACGGGGCGTCATCCCACCTAGCGCCGGGATCGAGTCGTCAATCCATTGACGCAACATCTTTTCTTCCAACTCGGCGATCAGCTCCGGCGGAGGTATGAACGGCGGCTCCTCTGGTTCGGAGCTGGGATCACTTTCGCTGAACACATCATCCAATCCCTCTTCCTCTATCTCAACCAGGCGAATACGATCCCCAAGCAATTGCTCCAACAGCTGGCAACAATCGTCCAGTCGTTGGCGTGACATCGCTTCTACCTTGAGGATCGTTGCAGTTACCGTCAGATGCGCCAGGACCCTCTGTCCGATGGGTGTGCTACGTGCCCCAGGCCGGGTCTCAAACCGCGCAAAATGGAATGAACCATCTGGTTCCGGCTCACCGTCCTCATCGTCAGCCTGAAATTCGTCGGTCTGCTTCAAGATTTGGAGAATGTCTTCCAAGGCGTCGTGCTGGTAATGTGCGTTCGTGAAAGCAAACGCATCTCCTTCAGGTGTCACGATCTGAAGACTACTCGCCGGGGATCTGGCTTTGGTGGATTTCCGGGAACGCCGAGAGCGTTTCCGTTTTTTGTGTCGTTTCTTCATATTGATCTCCTGGTAATATATATTCCTGGGTAGTTTGTCTCTTTTGCCTGCTCCGCAGACACTGGAAATCTCCGACCGGCTTCCGGCTTGGTGTTGTCAATTCGAGAAACGTAAATCTCCTGTTGCTTCTCGTCTCGTTACCAGACCAAGTATAATCGCTTTGACAAGCAAGGCAAGTCACCAAAGCAAAAACCGGGGCGATTCGCCCCGGCCTTGATGCTCAACTCCTATCTCACTGTCATTCCTGATCAATGTCCCCCACATCATTCCCAAACACCGTCCACCCCGACCTCGTGCGGCGGGCGAACAGTTCCAGATACGGCCCCAACAATGTCTCGACGATGGCGTGGACACTGTCCGGCTTGCGGCTGTGACCCAGGCTCGGCCCCACCAGGCCCAAGTACTTTTCATCGGGTGGGGATACGTGACCGCGCCTCCCGATCAGCACATACTCGCTACACCCCGCAACCCAGCTACCGATACCATAGACCGGTGCGCCATTCTGTGCTGTCTTGACCCACGGAAAATCCGTGACGTGCTCAAAGCCCCAGGCCGATATTACTTCGACCACCTGTGGTAGCTTGGGCCACGTACCCCAGAGAAAGAGTATCGCGTTGTCAGTGGCCAGAGCCTGCACCGGCATTGCCTTGATCTCGTCCAGCGTCATTGGCTGGTAGGTGTAGCCGCCCATTCGAGGATTGTGATCCTTGGGGTTGTCGTAGGGCCAGGGCGGGTCGGCGATGATGACGCCATAGCGTTTTCCATCGAACAATCCTACGTCGAGGCATCGGGCATCGCCGGTGATGACGATGCAATCCCCGGTCTCCGACCTGGTGGGGTTGGCCATCACCTCTGCGATAGCCGCGTCTTTGATTTGACGGTGTGCCTGTTTCACAGTTCTTGCCTCCCCTTGTTCGATCTTTTCGAGTATCGTGAGCTGCACCTGTTCAGGCAGCCTGGATAGTTTCTTGGCCTCCGGCAGAGAAACCGTACCAGACACCACTTTGCTGAATACATCCGGCGCGGTTTGCTTGAGCTTTTTGGCGTCGCTCACATAGCGAGGATTGGTGCCAGTGAGGTCAGCGGCGTGGTCGCGGGCTTGACCCTGATCTTCCCGTTCAGGAAATAATTCCTGAACGGGAGATTCATTACCCCACTTGAGCGTTGCCAGTTGCCGTTTCCTCGCCTCATCCTCCAACATCGGCAACACCTCAACGGCCAGAACCGCCCGTTGACCGCTGCTCAGGTGCCGCCGGTGCAGGTTCAGTGATACGACAAAGGCCACGAGCGACCCTTGGCCATCCCAGGTTCTGAACCTTGGTGTCACGCCGGTCTCTGTGCAGGCTCTGTACCGGTTGCGACCATCGATGATGCGCCCGTCAGGGTGCAGCCAGATTGTCTCGCGCAGACCGTGGACCTCGATGTCGGCTTTGAGTGCCGCGTATTCCTCGGCCTGCATCAGGGGAAAGATATTGGCGATCTCGTGGAATTCTATCACCATTCCCTCCCCAGCACGTCTTCCAACTCGGCTCCAGGTTCCAGGATCACGATACTCCCATTCTCTCCTGGCTCTATCATCCCAAACAACGACGCGAACTCTGGTTTAGGTTCGATCGCCACCACCGGCCCCCGTTTCCCACTGTCCAGGTAGACTTTGGCCAACAGCCTGTGAACGGTCTTGCGCTGCTCTTGCAGCGTCTCGGCCTTCCAGATCCCCTCAAAATCCTGCAATATCTCGACCGCCTGTTCCAGGTCCGGCATCTCTGGCGGCGTCAACGTCACCAACTGCGCCCGCAACCGGTCCCGGTCCGCCACATACTCGAGCTCCGTCATGTCGCCCAGTACGTAGAGCCGCTTGAGCCGTTCCAGTTGTTTCTCGATCCGCGCCCGTTCCTGGGTCACGTCCCGCTTTTCGCCCAACTGCTCTTGGAGCATTTCCATCACCCGCTCCTGCCAGTTGGTGGGCAGGACGAGTCGCCCGAGAAAAGCGCCCAACGCGGCCTCGGCCTCTCCCGCGCGGACCATGCGCTGGTCGCAGTCTCCACCCTGTTGACGGGCCGGGTCCCGATAGTACCGCCTGCCGCTGGTAAAAGACCCTCTGATCCATCGCCCGCACCGCCCGCATTGCGCGATCCCCGTCAGTGGATAGACCCGGCTCCCCTTCCGCGCCGTCGTCCCTCTCTTTGGCCTTCGCCGCTTCCGCACTTTTTGGCAGCGCTCGAACAGGTCCTGTGAGATGATCGGCTCGTGTACGCCCTCGTACCACGTACCCTTGTACTGCACTTCCCCCAGGTAGAAGCGGTTCTGTAGCATGTCGGTGATCGTATCTTTGCTGAACACCGCCAGCGCCCGACCTCCGCGTCCCTTGGGCCGGTACCCTGCCGTATTCAACATCTGCGCGATGTCGTTATCCGAGTACAAACCCATGTCGTACTGCTCGAACATGTACAGCGCCCCATCCCGCTCGTGTTCGTCAGGGTAGGCCAGCCCGTCACCACCATCCTTCTTGTATTCCACCACATAGCCGAACGGCACCGCGCTGTTCCACAGACCGGCCTCCGCCCGCGCTTTCTTTCCCTTGGCCGTCTCCATGCTCAAGTTGTTCAGGTACCACTGACCAAAGGCCGCCAATATCGTCAGTTGGAGCATTCCCGTGGGGCCGGTGAGATCGAATGGCTCTGTCACCGAAGTAAAGGTCGCCCCCATATCTTTCAAGCTCTTTATGATGGATAACACATCGAACGTCGAGCGCGAGAGCCTGTCCAGCTTGTGGACGATCAACACATCAAAGCGCCCCGCTCGCCCATCCCGCATCATTGCCTGGAATTTGGGCCGGGCCGTCGTTTTGGCACTGATCCCCACGTCGGTGTAGACCCCTACCACCTCCCACTTGCGCGTCGCCGCCAGCTCGCGAGAGAGCTTTAATTGGGCATCCAGGCTAAAGCCATCAGCCTGCATCCCTGGCCCCGTCGAAATCCGCGTATAGATTGCGGCTCGCAACCCCTCTGTATCATTGTCCTGCATCCACATCATCCACGTCTCCTGTCAACTCCTGCCCGCTGTCCTGCATCATCCGGGCCACAACATCCGCCACGATCCTCAACAAATTCTCGACTTCTGCCGGATCCAGCACTTGGAACGTGTCGATCGCCGTATCTGTCACCTGTATCGTATCAATCGTTTCCATCATTCACTCACTCGGCTCTCGTCAAGCCGTCAAACAGCGTCAACTGTTCGTAAGGCAGCGTGGACAACCGGTCCACCCAGCACATCAATCGCTCCCGGGAAATGTTCAGCGCCAGTTCGGCCCAGAACGTACCCCGACCGGCCAACCAACGCCGGGCCTCAGACGCCAGCACCGGGTCATCCGACTGCGCGTCTTTGACCGCTCTCAAGAGGAGCGCTGCCGCCAGTCTGCGGTCGGGGTCGATCATTGCCGTCATACCCATCATTTTTGCACCAAACCCCTCTTCACTTGGACGGCGAGCGACGGGGCTGGTAGGCATATATTTCGGACGGTGGCAAGATCAGCGTCAAGACTTGGATCACTTGTTCCCACCCATCGTTGCCCGTATCTATTCCTTCGGCAACGGTGACGACGTCGATGTCGTGCTGCTGGCACTTGGTCACAAACTCCACGAGCACCTGCATGCGACGGGTAAAGTGCAAGACCGAGTAAAGCACGACCACCGTGACGTCGGACCGGTCGAGTTGCTCCGTCAGTTCTTCCCAGCCCGGACCGCCCTGCCCGTGCCACTCTGGCGTCCAGTTCCGCTCTGCGCAGACCTGCTCCACAGCCTGGCGCTCCCGATTCAGTGCGTTCTCGGCATACGGGTCGCCCTCCTCAAGTGCTTTGAAATACGCTAATGCCGTGTTCTGTTTCATCCTATACCTCCTCAATTTGGTATGTCACTGCTGCCAATTTCGTGACGATCTCCGCGTACTCGGCGTTCAGCGCGTCCCAGTGAGCCAGTAGACGGTCCGACTTGGCATCGTCACAGCCGGTCGCCGCTCGCATCACTTGCAGACCTCGCGACAGCCGGGTCTCCAGCATCTCGCGCTTTTGCCCCAGCGCCAGCCCCACTGCCACCGCCAACTCTTTGCGGGCGTAGGTGGCGATAATGTGCCCGTTGCGTCGTTCCCAGCGAGTGGGATCACTGGGGACTGCCAGGGATGTGTCGGCGGGCAGAAAAAGGGTAATCATCATTCACCTAGTTCTACGATCTCAACATCGTTGCGGACCGGAGGATGGCAAGCACAGCACAACCATCCCCCTGTCGGCCTACGCCAGAAATGACGATGCGTGGGGAACATCGGGCAACTGGTGGGCAAATCACCGCTGTGAACGTTGACCTCTTTGACGGAAGGATATTGATTCTTTTTCTCCCCCGCATCATCTTGGCCCGGAAAACGTTCACTAACGTTCACACGTTCACCTGTTTCAGGGTAAATATCGCCTTCGGGAGATGAGAAACATATATTTTTTTCTTCCGCCGCTTCGGCTTGGGCTGAAAAACGTTCACCAACGTTCACACGTTCACCGGTTTCAAGGCAAATATCGCCTTCGGCAGACGAGGAATACATATTTTTTTCTTCCGCCGCTCCGGCTTGGGCCGAAAAACGTTCACCAACGTTCACACGTTCACCTGTGACGAGTAACTGCCACTGATTGGCTCTCCGTTTTGTGCCTGCCAGGACAATTTTCAGTGTCATTCTCCGACCATCAATCTCGACTTCGTAATACCGGTCCCTCTGACGCCCCAACAGTTTGCCCAGCCGCGTCCGCTGGCTCCTGGCCTGGCCTTCCCCCAGCTCCAAGCCAACTTCTTGCTGTCTGACCAGAGCGAACAGGTCTGCCACCCCCACTGCCTGCTCCCCAAATCTCTCCCACCAGGCCGCGACGAACGCGCGCCAAACCGCACCTTCAGCATCAGCGCCGTCGTAAAAGTCGTTGATATTTCCCAGGAATCCGGAAATGTTGGCCGCGTCGAGGATTCCGCCCATCGTCTCGGCCCACGATTGAAACATCCCCAGGGTATATGCGCCCGCCGGTCGCCCCCGCGCGATCCAGTTCTGAACCAGCGTCAACGCTGCCCACACCAGGTCGCTTCGATTTTCCTCCGCCCACTTGCGCAGGTTCGGATGTCGAAAGCCACTACGCAACCACGGACGATCGCGTTGCGCGTCTATGCGGATGCGCACACTCCGCCGCGCCAGCTCGTTCGACACTTTTGGATTGTTGCCCGTCGCCACCCACAGACAGCGTATGGGAATGCGTGCCACCACTGATTGTCCCAATATCCGATCTTCCCACACTTGTGCAGTGATTGCCGCCGCCAACGCTGCCGAGTCCAACGTCCGCCGCAGATTGTCGATAAAGATGACGGGCGGGCTGTTCAGCAGTTTGGCGGTTAGTCGCTTTCGCCACTCATCGTCGTCGCTCCCCTCTGTCATCGCCGTGATCGCCCGGCTGGACGCCGGATACAACAACGCACCCACGAGCAAGCTGGCACCCGTCCCCGGAGAAGGTTTTCCGATCAGATACAGCGGGGTCGCACTCGAAATCATCGCCCGGACAAATGGTTGTATGATGATCGACACGGCGTGGGCTCGTTCCGCGTTGGCCGCCCGTTGACCACTGCCATTGTCCTGTGGCCCCACAAACGGAAAATCGCTCAATAACTCGTCGAGCAGCAACTGTTTGGCCCGCTCCACATCTTTCTCAGTGGGTCTCGCCGGTACGTCCGGCACAGCAAAGCCCGGTTCCGGATGATAGTACGTGCGGGCCTGTGGATGATAGCCTGGTGTCGTCTGCAATGTTCCATCGGGCGCAAACACGGGAACCGAGACTATGGTATCCAGAACGGGTAGAGGCATATTGGGCGTCGCCAGAATATCGCTCACTACGTGAGAGGGCGGCAACGCTGAATCTATTCCATTATCGGTCACCCGGTACCAGTCCACCGCACGGGCCAGCAAATGGCGCATCCGAGCATCTGTCACCGGGCACGTCACCGGTGCTCCATCATCACCACTCTCAATACGTGTCGGTATCTCGCCAAAGCGAAAGAGCACCGGTTGCCGGTTCACCCTCTCAATCGCGTCCCAGGCTGCCGCCGAGACACGGGGCAGGTTCATATCTCCGGCATCGATGCGGGGCAACCCGCTTGCCTCCTCGCCAGAGTCCAAATTCATCGCCCGATTCCGCTGCACGGCCCGTGTTTGTGCCTTACCTACAGAATCCTTGAACGTGCCTATGGTCGCCAGCCTGGCCTTTTTGACCCGTCGAGCGTAGCCCTCAACTATGAAAGGATCAGCTCCAACCAACGCATTCGCCAGTGCCATCAGCGCGCCAGGGCGGTTCTCCGGCGTCGCATTCTTTGCCTGAGAGAACAGTGCTTCCGGGTCAGATGCCCCAATTGGCTCGACTGGCTTGCCCTGCTGTGGCCTCGAACCGCGACCCTTATCACCACCCTTATGTTGCCGCCAGCCCGGCTCCACCACGTCTCGCAGGTCGTGCCATTTCTTCCCGGCACATCCATTGTGATGACAGCCCGCCGCGATAGCGCCGTTTGCGAATTGCACGACGTAGGCCGAGTTGTCCCGGTGATCGGCATTCCAGGCACAGATCGGCAAGACCCACCGGCGGCCACTCTTCCAGTCCGTAGGCCCCACGGCATCGGGAAAGTGCTCGGCCATCCACGCATCCAGATCGAACGAGCTACCGCCACCAGGGGAGATTCGCCGCCCACTGGTTTCGGGTGCCGCAGGCACCATCCGGGCCAGCGCTTTCAACTGGTCACGGGTGACGGTATCCAGGTTCTCGGGCACGTCCAGGATATGGCCCACTCGATGGGGCCGGTCAGGCGTGTGGTCTCCCTTGCGAGCTACCGTCCCGTACAGCCGGACGATGCGCGCCGGGTTGAACACGCTCTCGTCCACTTCGACGCTGTCGTCGTTGAACTTGAAAGCCAGTGCGTTCAGCGCGCGTTGCACCAATCCGCCGTCGTCTGGGGGCAGGTCGATGCGATAGAGCAAATGAGACCCATTGCCCGACGCAGCCTGTACCGGGTCTGGCCAACCCGATGCGCTCAGATAACCCCGAATCGCCAGGGCCGCGTCACGAGCCGCCTGCCACTCGCCCTCGCTCGACGATATGCCCGAGGGTCGCACGGGGTCCACGTCCACCAGCATCCAACACCGGCGCACGATTTGACTGTCCGACGTGGTCGGATCCCCTCGCCCCACCGGGCGCGCACGGTTGGCGGATCGCGCCAATAGGTCCGGCTGAATCTCGTTGAGCGTAATATAGACGCCCTTGGCGTATTGGCTCAACCGGACAGCCTCGGCCGCCAGCTTGACGAAATCATCAAAGTACCCGCTCACAGTGTGCGGAGCGCGGTATCGTGGTTCAGAGACGCTCAACGCTCTGAATTCTACCACGTCTCCTACCCTTTTGAGGATGTCGAGCGCGCGCCTGATTTCGGCCAGGTCGCAGGTTGCTTTTGTCGTGCCCGTCATCGTGCTTGCCTCGCGAGCAAAAGGTCTTGACGTGGGGTGAGGAATAAAGTACAATGAAGCTGTAGTTTGGTGCCTTCGGGCACTGGTTGTGGCGTCATCACCGTGCCAGCGGTGGTGACGCTCTTTTTACGTTTAACTGGTATCATACATCTCCTCCTTTCGATTCTGTGCCTGGGTTGCATCCTCGGTGGATAGAAATCCCAGGCGCTCAAGTTCTCGTCGGATGATATACCGGGCCTGGTCCCGCGTTTCCCGCAGTTCAGACCGCGCCAGTTTCATCAGGGCCGCTCGTTCGCGCTGCTCTAGTGATATGGTGATTCTGGTATTGTCCATCTCGACATCTCCTCGGTGCAAAAGAAAACTCTGCACCGTTAGGTACAGAGTACAATAAAACAAATTGAGTTTCAACTACCGTGACGTACTATTTTGGTATCATTTGGGTATCTTTTCGGTTCCATACTCCGCTTGGTATGCAGCGTGCGGTTTTTTCAAAGTGCTGTACGCTAACCCCATCATCGGGGCAAGTTCCTTGAGAGTCATTTTGTATTTCTGTCTATCTGTCACGTAATGATACCAATGGAACCATATATCTCGGGGAGCGTTCTCATCAACAGGAGGATCAGGCTTATCACTGCCTTTGCCTGTCACCTGATCGTACCATTTGAACCATTCATCTTGTGAAGCATTTGCCGCCGGGGGCCTGGGCCGTTCGGCACTTGCAACCCCCTCGGTGAACGGTGTTTTGGGCTGACTTTCTATCTCAATCTCATCGCGCTCCACCTCCCACGGGTGTCTCTCTGTTCCGTCCCCCGACGAACCATCATCACCATTCTCGGTAGGTGTCTGTTCTTTCACACGCAACAACGCGCGAGCGCCTCTGCCCAGAACGATGAAACACAAAACCGTGAACAGGACGAAAACCAACAGTGCAGCGTTGATCAATGGCTTTTCCCGAAACACCAGGATACTGGTCACGATTGCGCCTATTGCCTCAATCCCAACGGCCCATATCACGAGTTCGATCCAGGTACTTTTCCCCTTGTTCATAGGGGGCCATTATACTATGTTACACAAAAGCCTCAAGTACCACCCCACCCCTCCCTCATTCCGCCTTGATTCTTTCGGACGCGTACTCTGCGTCCGCGTCGGGTTCGCACCGCCGGGCGGTGGGGGTATGCTATTTACAAGGTGCTATCCTGCCGTTGTCCTCTCAATACCGTACATAGTCAGTCGCCGTGTCGGCATCGTCCTGCTCCAACCCGATGTAGCGCGCCGTCGTCTTGGGGTCGGCGTGGCCCAACATCTGCTGGACCTTGAGCAGCGTCGCCCCGTTGTCGTAGGCGTTGCGGGCACAGGTGCGCCGCAGGTCGTGAGCGCCCAGGCATCCCGAGCCGCTACCCGGTGCCAGCGCCGCCCGAGCCCCATAGTACACCGCCAACCGCCCCACGTCGTTCGGCGTGAGTTGTGTGCCGCCGATCACGTCCCCCTTGTTGACCGAATAGAACGCCGGGCGCTCGTCGTGCCAGTGCAGGCCCGCCGCGTCCAACCAGGACAGCAGGCTCTTGTACATCACGTCGGACACCTTCAACCGCCGCGTCTTGCTCCCCTTGCCGGTCAGGACCAGCCACCAACGGCCCCCGTCCTGGGCAAAATCCGACAAGCTCAAGTGAGCGACTTCGGCCCGGCGCAGGCCCAGGTAGAGCATACTGTCCAGGATCGCCAGATCGCGCTTGCCCTTGTTACTCGTGACGTCCACTACGCCCCGCAGTTTGCGCACTTCCTGGACGGTCAGCCGTCTCCCGACCGGTTTCTCGTCCCGTTTCTGCCGCGTCCGGTAGGGGGAGATGCCCAGGTTGCGCCCCTGGTCGAGATCCAGGACGCCGTCGCGCAGGGCCACGCTCAACAATGTGCGCACGGCATAGACCCGGGCGCTGGCTGTGTTGGCGCTTACGCCGTCGGCTTCCAACGCCAGTCGCCAACCGTCCAGGGCCGATGCGTTCACCAACCATAGCACCGCTGCCGGTGTCCGGCCAAAGTCCCAGGCCGTGCGACGTCCATCCCGCACAGTGGCGGCAAAGGGGCGCCATTCTTCCGGAAGACCATCGCTCTGTTCTCGGTCCAACCAGGTCAGGAACTGGCCGATGGCCGTCAGATAGGATCGCCGGGTATGCGCACTCCGCCCCGCCGCCGCCAACGTCGCTTTGATCACTTCGTCGAGCGGACGACGGGCCGCCATTCCCGCCCCCCGCGGCACGAGCGCGCGTTCACGCAGATGGGCCAATGCCTGCTCTTCCCGCTTTGTTGCTCGACGATCATTACCTTGCTTCATATCATTCTCATTGGAGGGCAGTGCTTGTCCATTGCTCATCCGGGTTTCGACCTGGGTTTCTACACTGTATATCAATGGGGTTCCCCCCACCTATCTTTTCCCCTCAACTTGCATTCCTCAGTTTTTCTCATTCCAACTATCCATCAATAAAGGCTCTTTCAATATTCCTTTCTCTACTTTTCACCATTTCTGATTCTTTGCTATGCTCGTTATTGCCCCATATCGGTATACATATTATTATCACTCTTGGACAACCCCCCTCAACCCACTGTTTCACTGGTGAAACGATAAAGCGATGCGCCGTTACCTCCCCGGACACTGTTTTTCACCAGTGAAACGATGAAATGATGCACAGTCACCGGCCCCAGATAGCGGTTTTTTCCGTCAAAATGATGAAACGGTGCGCAGCCACTGACACCAGATAGCACCTTCCACCGTCAAAACGATGAAACGGTGCACAGATACCGCCCCGAACACCCGATTACCCGTCGCCCGACGTGGTGATCGACGCCCACTCCCACAGATCTCCCTCCATTGTCTCCAGGCTGATCAATCGGATATCTCCGGCTGCCAGGTCTTTGCTGGCCTCGGTCAAGATGGCCTCTTGTTGGGAGCGCTTTTCGTCACTGAACAGAATCAGCATCAACCGGCCAGTCAGTTTCAACACCTTGGCCCATTTCTTCGTCGTGTATCGCGGCGACACATCGCGCTGTACCTCCACCGGCCACGTATGACCGTTCATCTCGACCGTCAAGTCCGGCTCTGCTCGCCGCCCCCAGCGTTCTCCTTCCTCTGCCAGAATTGGATCCGGGCTATCGTCCACCTGGTAGCCATGCGCCCGCAGGTGGTCCCGCGCTTCCAAGATGCCCACCGCGTGCGCCACCGAGTTGTGCGCCTTGGCCATCGGCGCGATTTCCGACTCGGCCGGTTCTTCATCCAATGTCTTCTGGCACCACGCCCGACCTTTTTCCGTCAGCATCACCAACCGCCGCCGCCCTCCCGGCACCGGCGACCACCCGACCTTGTGCCCGTTCCACCAATAGTCCGACACCAACCCCTTTTCGCTCAGCTGTCGCAGTCCATTCCGAACACTGCTCTTGTTCTGCGTCAGTCCCATACCGATCACGTGTTGTTGGATCCGCCACGATCTCGCCAGCCCCTCTTGAGCCATCAACCGCAAGATCACCGTCTGTATCTGCGAATGAACCCGGATCGTCTGCTCGGGCAGTGTGACCGCTCCTTGAGGCTGCCACACCATCTGCCGTAACCGCTCGACATCCGCTTTCAGCTGAATGGTCTGTTTCTTTCGCTCTCGATCTTCCTCAATGCGTTCTGTCAGCATTGGAATGAATATTCCCAGTTCGGTCAATCCCCACGCAATGACATCCAGCATCACCGTGTGCGCCAGATGAAGGGTTTGTGGCTCGCGAGCAGACTCGAGTTCTGTCACCATTCTCGTGATGCACTCTTCGACGTCCGCATCCTTCTGCGAGTATCGTTCGTATACCTTTGACGTCGACTCGAGCATTTCGATGACTCGGTCTATGTCGTGTTGGGTGATGGGTGTCACCCGATTTGTTTTTGTACGTTTTGTTTCCATATTTCCTCCTCATCCACCATATCCACCATATCTCCACTCCACCAAATCCACGCTTCATTCCCGGTTTCACACTTGTGCCAGGTCCCGGAGCCGCCTCGTCACCCGCCGTGGTGTACGCCGCCCGGCGGCATCAGAGCCAGCAGGTTCTAGCAGCCCTTGCACCTCCCACCGGGGAGCCAGCCGCTCCACCCACTTGCGGCTGATACCGGTGGCCTCGGCCAGTTTTCTGATGTTGAACGCGCCGCCGAATCCCTCCACCGCCGCCCGCACCAGCCGCACTTGCCAGACTTCCAGCGCCAGGGGCGGGTCACCGAGCGCTTCACCTGCCGCCAGCCGGTCGAGGGTTTCATTCAACATCTCCGTGGGTACATCATACGCCTGGGCTTCGATCATCCGTCCCGCCCACTCCAGGACGATGCGCCCCTTTCGCTTTTCGATCTTTTCCGCGCCCGTCCGGCCCAAGATCACCTTCGAGTCCTGCGATGCGGGCACCGGCAAGCTAATGCGCGTCGCCATATTGCACTTGAGGAACCCGGCCACTACCGAGCTATCGGGCCGCTGCGTCGCCAGCACCGGCAGCACGCCATACGCTCCACCCAACGAGACCAGGTCGCGCAGTGCTTGTTCGACGCCGTCGGCGGTCAGCGCCTCGGCCAACTCGTCCACGATCAACACCAGGAACGGCGGTCGATCCTGCGCTGCCAACTCTTTGACGTTGCGCGCGCCGTGCTCCCGCAAGAGTGCGCTGCGGGCAACCAGTTCCTCGCGCAGGTAGCCGATGATCGGCCCCAACTCAACACCCCGGCCCGCAACGGCGTGAACGTGCGGGGCACTGGCGTAGCGTCCAAACTCGGCCTTGTTCTTTCCATCGCAGAGCAAAAGGCGCAGACTATCTGGGGTTTCGGCGCTGATCAGCGACAGGATCCAGGCGTGCAGAAGCGTCGTCTTGCCCATCTGTCGCGTGCCGCCGATGAGGACCGAGTCGGCATCGAGGAGCGATATCCACTTGTCCCCGCGCCGAGTCACGCCCAGCGGCACCATCAGGTCGCCCGAAGGCACACCGGACAGATCCAAGGCGACGCGGGTGGGCAGGGAGCCCGCATCGAGGGGTTCGGGCAGATAGCCCACCTGAAAAAAGATACCGCGTGAATTGGTGACGACGGTCCGGTGGCCGTGCATCACGGTACGCAAGCTATGCTGGAACTTGGAGCCAAGGACCTTGTTCTGATCGACTACGTAGGGGTTGATGAGAAGCACCACCCGTTCCGCCTGCGGCCAGGCCACGCAGATCAGTTGCCCGTCGGCCGCCTGGCGCAGCACGTTCTCGTTTCGCATCAGGGTCAGCGTGCTGCGCGCAAAGTGCGCGGCCCACGATGCTTTTTGCGCTTTGGTCAATTGTATCTCACTCATCTCGTTCCTCCCAATCTCGATTCAGGGACGCCACGACGGCGTGGTCGAGCACTCGTTGGACTTGCGGGGGCAGTGTGGACCCCGGTCGCAGCACCCGGTAGGCGCGCGCCGGACCGCCGACCGGGGCGTGTCTCCATCGCGGAGTCGGGAGCGCCGGTCGGCGGGGTCCCACCCCATTGCCCTTGCCAGCCGCCTGCACCGGACGGGTCAGGGCATCCACGATCTGGTCCCGCTCGGTGACTCGTGGGTCAGAGCCGGGCAGCAGACCGGCCTTTCGATCCGGATCGATGGTCTGACCCGGTCCTCGGTCGCGGTCGCTGTTGTATGACGTGCCCTTGAATTGGCCACTCCAGGCCTCGATCAACCCCTTGGTGCCCACGAACATCCATTGCGGGCCGTCCGCTTCGTCATCCACCCGCAGAAAGCGCATCTGGACGGCGATCCAGGCCCGGGGAAAGATCCACACACAGGCCAGGATGAAAAACGATGCCAGGGCGGTCCAGAATGCCATCTTGCCCACCGTCGTCCAGGGAACCGTCCGCGCTTCCCACGTCTTTTCGGCTACATAAGCGCTCGTGTCGGCCGCTATCGCCGTGCTCGTCGGGGCTACATAATTCGCCGTTGCGGTTGCGGCCACCGCCGTGCTTGTCGCGTTCGCCCGGGCGGTGGCGGTGGCCTGGTCGCGCTGTGCCTCGGCGGTGGCGGTGGCCTGGGCCTGTCCCGCTTCGATGGTCGCCTCCACCACTATCTTTTCTATCGCCACGCTGGTCAGGGCGATCTCGGCCCGTTTCGTCGCCTCGGCCGCAGCCGCCTGGGCCTGGCGGGTTGCCTCTATCGACGCGATGGCGATGGCGGTCGCGTGGTCCCTGGCTTGCTGTGCCTCCGCCGTCGATTGCCACATCGCGGCTACCATTCCATCGGCTCCAGCTTCCTGTGCAGCCGCGACGGTCGACGTCGCCCTCGCCTCTGCCTGCAACCGGATGAGATCCCCAATAACGTTCGTATCATTATCATTATTTGTGCCTGGAGTAACGAACGGCATCTGGCTGCCAGGATCCCGCGCCGCCAGAAGGACAAGACCGACAATGACGAGTGGCACCACCAAAAGTATTACGATAGCACGTCCCATAGCTCCTCCTCTTGTGCCCCTGCCACATCCCAGGGGGCCTCGTCGTCCCATTCCTCCCATCCACCGGCGGCGGATGGAAAAGGTAGAGAGTCATAGCTCAGCCCCTGGCGCGTGCCCCAGGTCGTTCTCGGTCGTCGCCGGTGACTGATGCCGTCACCGGTGGACAAGTTGGCGAGCGTCTGCTGCAAGGCCATATACTGCCCCATCATCAAGCCAACCCACATTTCTGTTCCTGTCGTCGCGGGCATCGAGGGATCTCCGCCCGTTCGTCCCCACAACGCATTGGGACCGGATGTCCACTTTCCCCGCCTAGCTGCTTTGAACCTCCAGGCTTGCTAGAGGTTGAGGACGACGGTGAACAAAAGCAATACCAACATCACACCCAGGGCCAGGACCAAGCCAAGGTTGGACGCTGTCTGGCCCACGGCGTCCGTCTTGTTCCTGAATCCAGCCTACGACCAGAATGGTGTCGGTGGCCGGATGGAATTCGACTTTCTCAAGATGGGACTACCATCGCTGGTCAATGGCGGCGTGCTGGTCTATGTGATACCGACCACCGCCATGGATTATGCGATGGCCGAGTATCTCGTCCGGCACTTTGAGGACATCCGCGTCTTTCGCTTTGGCGATGAAAAAGGACCGGCTGGGTTTGACGCCTTCAAGCAGATCGTGGTGCTGGGCACTGTGCGTCGGGAGAGCCTGACGCGGAGCGAGATCTACCTGCCAAAGCACCGCGACGCGGTAGACGAGTTCCTCAAGCAGTGCGACGAACGCCACTCGTATCATCGTGATGGCCGCTCGGTCAAGGAATCACTGCCCACCGCTCTGCCACACGGGGTCTTTTACGACGTACCCATCGCCCGCAAGACAGCCCGCCTACGTCGCTATCGCTACACCGAGCCGGAACTGACCGGCCTGGTTGATCGAACGTGGGCCACTGTTGAAGCGCAGATGGCCGACATGATGTTGAACACTGACGGAAATCTGCCACAACCGCTGGTCGCTCCCAAGACCGGGCATATCGCCCAGATCGTGGCGGCAGGGTTGGCCGGGTTGATCGATGTGGGCGACCAGGTGTTCAAAGGTCGCTGCGTCAAAAGCAAGGTAGAGATGATAGACCCGGATGATGACACCAAGATCATCGTTCGTGATCGTTATGATACGCACGTCGTATCGGTATCGCCAGAGGGTTTGCACCATCTATCCAAACCCTCAGAGGTGAAAGACTTTCTCCAGGAGCACATTGCGACTTTCAAGGACTATATCGCCGAAAACTTTCGCCCCTACGGCAACACCATCAAAGCTTGGGAAAATCTCATCTTGGATAAACTGAGTCTGGACAAGCAACTGCCAGGGGTGGCAAAATGCGGGCTGCTTCCGAAACAACGGGAGGTCGCTGTCGCTCTCACCCGTGCCATCGAACGGTATGGCGTTGGCCACCTGGTAGGTGAGATGGGGTTTGGCAAGACGCGCACGGCCCTCGCATCCGTCGAATTGATGAACCGCTATCCGGCCTTGGTGATCTGCCCCCCTCACTTGCCTGACAAGTGGAAACGAGAGATCGAAGCATCGATCCCCGGAGCACGAGCCGTCATCGTCAGCACTATCAGCGAGCTGGAGCAAGTGAGAGAGCAATACGCGCCAGGCCAAAAGCTGGTCGTCATCATCACTCGGAGCCGCATCAAGTTGGGGGCGGGGTGGTCTGCAACCGCCGCGACGCGATATGGTTTCGGCAAGAACGACGAACTTGCCCGTAAGCAATTCCGGC
>JAAEPW010000988.1 GCA_024232355.1 Chloroflexota bacterium
GCCGGAATTGCTTACGGGCAAGTTCGTCGTTCTTGCCGAAACCATATCGCGTCGCGGCGGTTGCAGACCACCCCGCCCCCAACTTGATGCGGCTCCGAGTGATGATGACGACCAGCTTTTGGCCTGGCGCGTATTGCTCTCGCACTTGTTCCAGCTCGCTGATCGTGCTGACGATGACGGCGCGCGCGCCGGGGACCGATGCTTCGATCTCTCGCTTCCACTTGTCAGGCAAGTGCGGCGGGCAGATCACCAAGGTCGGATAGCTGTTCATCAATTCGACGGATGCGAGGGCCGTGCGCGTTTTACCGAACCCCATCTCGCCGACCAGGTGGCCAACGCCATAGCGTTCGATGGCACGGGTGAGAGCGACGGCGACGTCCCGTTGTTTTGGAAGCAGCCCGCATTTTGCCACCCCTGGCAGTTGCTTGTCCCGACTCAGTTTATCCAGGATGAGGTTTTCCCAAGCTTTGATGGTGTTGCCGTAGGGGCGAAAGTTTTCGGCGATATAGTCCTTGAAAACCCCGATGTGCTCTTGGAGAAAGTCTTTCACCTCCGATGGTTTAGACAAATGACTCAAGCCCTCTGGCGATACCGATACAACGTGCGTATCATAGCGATCACGCACGATGATCTTGGTATCGTCATCCGGATCTATCATCTCTACCTTGCTTTTGACGCAGCGGCCTTTGAACACCTGATCGCCCACATCGATCAACCCGGCCAACCCCGCTGCTACGATCTGGGCGATATGCCCGGTCTTGGGAGCTACCAGAGGTTGAGGTAGATTTCCGTCCGTGTTCAACATTATGTCGGCCATCTGCGCTTCGACGGTGGTCCACGTTCGATCAACCAGGCTGGTCAGTTCCAACTCGGTGTAGCGATAGCGGCGTAGCTTGGCTGTCTTGCGGGCGATGGGTACGTCGTAAAAGACTCCGTCTGGCAGAGCGGAGGGCAGTGATTCCTTGACCGAACGACCATCACGATGATACGAGTGGCGTTCGTCGCACTGCTTGAGGAACTCGTCTACCGCGTCGCGATGCTTTGGAAGGTAGATCTCGCTCCGCGTCAGGCTCTCCCGACGTACGGTGCCCATCACCACGATCTGCTTGAAGGCATCAAACCCTGCCGGTCCTTTTTCATCGCCAAAGCGAAAGACGCGGATGTCCTCAAAGTGCCGGACGAGATACTCGGCCATGTGATAATCTACGGCGGTGGTCGGTATCACATAGACCAGCACGCCTCCATTGACCAGCGATGGTAGGCCCATCTTGAGAAAGTCGAACTCCATCCGGCCACCAACGTCATTTTGGTCATATGCCGGATTCAGGAACAAGACGGACGCAATGCCAAACCGCACCGGAGACCACGTTACGGCCTCAAGGGGTGCTTCGACCACCAGGTCGAGCCGTTGCTCGGCCTCTGTCGCCCGGTCGGGCGAGATTTCCACGCCCCAGGTCTGCACGGGCCGGTTGGTACGGGAGATGATGGCTTGTGCCAATGCTTCCAACGCCAACCCTTCGCCCGCGCACGGATCAAAGAGACGAATGACGCCCCGTTGTCCCTGCGTGGGGACGAGGTACGAGGCGATGTGTTCTATCACAGAGAGGGGCGTAGGATAATACTCGCCCTTTTCGATTGCTGCTAATCTTGCCATTTGGTGCCTCCTTATGAACTGAACGATATGCTCGCCCGGAGAGACACCACTACACCCTCGACCAAAGGGTGTAGCGATACCCTCCGGGCGAGAGTGGTTTTTCTATGCAGTTGCGTCTATACGTTTACGCGAATGTGAAACAGCCATCCTTTGCGGCCCGGTCGATCACGTCGTCCCACCCGATGGTATTGACAGCGTAGGCCCAGCCGAGTTCGCCGTGGACTTTGAGTTCCTGGATCAGGCACGTACCTTCGTCGTCC
>JAAEPW010000989.1 GCA_024232355.1 Chloroflexota bacterium
GACATATTTCAGCCCGAGATCAGCCAGGATTTTGTACGCCCGATGCAACAGCTCAGTGAGGTCATCGAGCGAATGGGTATCGCACAGTTCGCGGATGGTGATTTGGTCGCCGGTGATCATATTCTTGACATTCCTCCGGCTCTGAAGATAATACAAAGAGCCACCCTTCGACAAGCTAGTAGGTCGGAACCCCCGCGGCGTGTCCTGAGCCTTGCGAAGGGTTCCGACATTGTAGATCGCCTCATTGTGACTCATGGTCTGTTATGGTACGCCATCGTACGCCAAGGAGGTCGTAGGTCAGGTTGCTTGCGCGTAGGCGATAGCCTGCAACCTGACAGCACACAAAGAAAGGCGGGTCCAAAGACGGCACCGTCCTGAGCCTTGCGAAGGGACCCGCCCTACATGAATTCATTCACCTTCATCCCAATGACCGTCTTCGTCGGGTTGTATGAATTGGAGAATCGGAGACACGTCTTTCTCAAAAGGGAACGGGATGGTAGCGTCGGCAATCAACGAATCCGGGAATCTTTCATCCCAATAACCGTCTTTGTAGTATTGTTTGAATTGGAGATTCGAAGACACCTCGCATGCGGGCGAAACCGGGGCATTGGCAGTCTTTGCCACAGCCTCGAATATCCTGCCCTCCCGTGCCGACCACAAGGCAAGCTTGATCACGGGACCGCGGTCCCGCTTTTCTATCAACTGCTGAAACTCCAAATCGTGCTGCTTCCTGAACTCGCCACCAGCCCCCTCCAATTCGTCCGCCTTGGCTGAAATCAGCGAGTCGTGACGCAGCACACGGGACGCCTCGACGCCATCAACTATGGTCAGCACCCGATCAAGGTGAGCGTAGTGAGCTTCGGGATGAACAACAATCAAGAAGTTATCAGGATCACAGCGGTCGGAAAAGTCCTTCACCACGAACTCGATAGCAGACGAGTCGAACGAGCAACCCATTGCGCCGCAAGAGTCCGTGTCTGAAAACAGAGGTATGGGAAGATTCTCTTTTGAAGCCGCCCCCTCATGCCACCAGACACACCCGGAGGCGTCAATTCTCAGTGTCAGCCAGTTGTCATGCAGCCCCCTGTCATACAGATCGTACACCCTGCAGTCTGCAGCCTGCACGCACACAGCAGTCAACGTCATTACAGTCAACAGAATTGTCTGTACCAGAATCTTCATGTTCGCACTCCCGTCCGCCCATCCAAACGTACACCCTAGTGACGTGCGATTGCAGCCGTATGTCAAACAATTTGGGAGTTGATCTAACAGCACACAGAAAAGGCGGGTCTGAAAACAGACCCGCCCTACAAGAATTCTATGTCGAAACACCGGGGGGTTTCGACCTACTAGCAAAGTCTACTTAAAACGGCTCGGGCGACGGGCTTCCCATTCCACCACGATCGGAGAGGCCACGAATATCGAACTGTAAGTTCCGACAATCACACCCAGGATCAGGGCCAGGGAGAAGTTCCGAAGCACTTCGCCACCGAACACGAACAATGTACCAACCACAAAGATAACCGTGATCGACGTGTTGAACGTCCGCGACAACACTTCGTTGATCGACCGATTGACCGCGTGGACAAACTCGCCACGGCCACGGAACTTGTTCAAGTTCTCGCGAATCCGGTCAAACACAACTACCGTATCGGTCAGTGAGTAACCGGCCAGGGTCAGCAGGGCCGTAACCATCAACAGATTGAATTCGAGC
>JAAEPW010000990.1 GCA_024232355.1 Chloroflexota bacterium
TCGCAACTCTTCTCTGGATAGGTGCATGCGAACTCAGAACGTGGATAGATCTCGTAAAAACGTTGTGACGGTTAAGCTATCGTGATCCTCTTGTTTTGTCCAATCTTTTTTTTGTGTGGAATGAGGGGGGTGAACGGTTACTCGAGGGTTGGTCCACATCTAAATGAATGAGTTCTGTTTCCGTCGTTCTCAATGTGCGATTGCCGTCGAGTTTTTTGGGTCAGGCGGTGTTCCGACTTTATCGCTACAATCGGGCTTGCCGCCAAAGCAGCCGTATTTCTCACCCTGATGCGACATAACGTAGTTGACCCCTGCACCAGGTTCGGGCTCATCTGTCTGCGGAACGGTTAACACGAACTTGGCCTCGGGTTGGAAGATAATTACGAAATCCGAGCCGCCAAAGGCGAAATTGGCGAATTCCCAACCCTTCTTGGCCTCTGCATCCTGCTTCACCCAATCGCGTTTTTGGATCGACGAAACCTGGGCCATCCCCATGGGAGAAATTATCACCACCCCATGCTTCTCGGTCTCGATCCCGATCACCATGCGGGTTTGGCCGAACTGCCAGTCGGCAGTGTCCTGCGGATCGTAGTGCGAAATCTCGTCTTTGTTCAGAGCCTGAATCCAGCCTGACTTCAACCGCACTGCGGACTTGATGTGCTTCAGGAAGACGATCTTGCCCGCCACGGGCACATGTAACCGATGGTAGTTGTTGACGTTCAGGAACTGGTGCGTCCAGGTCCCGCCATGAAAAATGCCGGGGTCAATGGAGCCAAACTCCTCAATCACCGTCTCGCTCGGCTCTCCGAGGATGAAACTATCTACGTCGCTGTACAGCTTGCCCTTGATCGCCCGACCCACTTGGCTGACAGTGTCGTAGGTGGTCACCAGCTTGCCGTTGTCGCTGATGGGCCACCAGCCAGCGGAAGTGCTGTCGCCGATGGAAACCACCGTATTGGGGTCGGCGTAGCCCTGGACAGGCCGGGACTAGGCTGTCGAAATCAATAAATACAACCACAGGCACAAAGGCTATTCA
>JAAEPW010000991.1 GCA_024232355.1 Chloroflexota bacterium
GAGAATTGGAGTGACAACACAGACTGGTAGGCACCCAGGGAGTAAGGAATAGGGATGCAGGGACCCATGGACTACTATTACGAGCATGGACTACTGGCAACACAAGTATTGCCATGCATCCACGCCATAACAGTAGTGGCACGTTTTACTAATCACACAATATCAATTGACGACTGGCAATCCTCAGCCCACAAACACGACACGACATGTACCAAAATAACACAAGCAATGAACAAGACTAAAACTAGGGAGGGAGGGAGGGATAAAAACGCCAGGAGCAAAGGCAGAGAATGGAGTGACTACGCAAACTAGTAGGCACCCAGGGAAAAGGGAATAGGGATGCAGGGACCCAAGGACTACTATTACGTGCATGGACTACTGGCAACACAAGTATTGCCATGCGTCCACGCCGTAAGTAGTAGTGGCACGTTTTACTGTAATCACACAACATCAAGTGATGACTGGTAATCCTCGGCCCTAAAACATGACACGACATGTACCAAAATAACAGAAGCAATGATCAAGAATAAAACTAGGGGGGGAGGGAGGGATAAAAACGACCCACGCGAAAGCAGAGAATGGAGTGACTACACAAACTAGTAGGCACCCAGGGAATGTTGGATTACGGCCGACAGGGGGAGCCACGGTCGCTAGGCGACGCTTGGTGCGGTCACTAACATAGTAGGCGGAGCTACGCCCAGTTGTACAATCAGCGCGCCGACCCTTCATTCAGCTCTGTTAGCGAGCTGCGTGCGGGTGCGCTAGTCGCTGTAGACCTTGCAGTTGTTGCAAGCCCTTGCTCGCCCCAACCCGGCACGCAAATTTCCTGCAGCGACGGTCCTAATCAAGTGCCTTCTCCCGGACAGCTCCCGGGTTTGCTCTAACGGCACACCAGCCCATTGCTCCCGCATCTCCTACGCCGAGCGCCGGTCCGCTCCAGTCCTCTACCAGCACTCTTCCGAACTGCGTTTTAACGGTCAGTTACTAGTGCTTTGGTTTGTGGTTTGCATTCACTTTAGTGACCTGAGAGCTTCAGGCCTGCGCCTTTTTGGCGTGTTTTCTAGGGCTCAGCCCAGGTGTTTGCCCCTTTTTCTGCCTCAGTTTTCTGGGGCCAAGTGCACTTGTCGTATCTCGTGCATCCGCGTTTTAGCATTCACTTAGCATGGACGATTCGTTCCCGGAAGGCGAGCCGCTGGCTCACCAAGAGGATCTCGAAAATGAGGAAACGCAGACGCAGGCGGCGGTCAGGGAGCAGCTAACTCCTGGCCTAACGAGCTTCCTCACTTCCGACCAATTCCTGCGGCATTTGGTCGGCTTCGTCAACGAGCAGCAGGCGGACGCCGATCAGCCCTGCTCTAGCCGGCAGCCTCAGCCGGACCTCGCGCATTCCATGTTCGCGCGGCAGTTTTCGGTCGGACTGCCAGGCGCCGCCGCGCAGCAGGGGCCCGTTGCCTCCGCGCTCCCCCCCCGACGCCACGAAGTCTGGGGCCGTGCCAGCGCGGACGCAGCCCACATCCGCTCAGCAGGCGGCCGCCCAGCCAGGCGTCCCGTCCATCTCGATGGAGTCGCAGTGTGCGGCCTTTTTCCGCTCTCTCCAAGCGGCGCAGCAAA
>JAAEPW010000992.1 GCA_024232355.1 Chloroflexota bacterium
AGCAATTGCCGGAAACCAGCGAAGCCATGATTTATGCAGCGATGGTTCACATCATGTTGCGCCGTCTGGCACGTAACCCAGCCGTCGCCTTGTAAGCTGCGCCATCTGTAAGTTGACATAACTTTTAAAACACCCTCTAAGGCAGCAGTAGCCGGTATCTGGCTCAACGTACTGGAAGCACTCAAAGCGGGCACGACCACTTTTGGAGAGTATGCCACCCCCATCCCCGGCTGGGCTGAGGTGTTTGAGCAAGTCGGCGTCCGTGCCGTGCTTACTCCGACCATCAACTCACTCCCGTCCGGCGAAATGGCGGGTTGGAAACTGGGCGATCTCTACCCGCTAGATGAAGCCACGGGCCAGGCAGCCATAGATTCCGCTGTCGCCATTGCCCACGATTGGCACGGTGCAGCCAACGGTCGAATCACTGTTATGCTAGGCCCGCAAGGTCCTGATATGCTCTCCCGTGAGCAGCTTTTCGATGTGAAGCGTATCGCTGAACGCGAGGGGCTAATGATCCACATGCACGTCGCACAGGGAGACCGAGAGATAGATCAGATGATCAAGCGGTACGGTCAACGGACACCCGCCTATCTGGACGAGATCGGCTACCTAGATGAACAATTGCTGGCCGTACACCTGACCGAGGCGACCAACGAAGAAGCCACCTTGATCGCCCATCGTGGCGCGCGGATGGCCCTTTGCTCTGGCAGCATTGGTATCATTGATGGCATCGTCCCACCCTCCCGTGCCTTCCGGTCGGCGGGAGGTCTGGTAGCGCTGGGGTCCGACCAAGCCAGCGGCAACAACTGTAACAACATCTTTAACGAGATGAAACTAACTGCGTTGTTCAACAAAATCAAATATCGTGATCCCACCGTGATGCCCTCATGGGAAATACTGCGTATGGCTTCTATCGAAGGTGCTCAAGCCATCGGGCTGGGCGACGAAATCGGCTCGCTGGAAAAGGGCAAACAGGCTGACCTGATCTTGGTGGATTTGAAGGCTCTGAATCTATCCCCAGTACTGAGCAACCCTGTACGCAACATTGTGCCCAACCTAGTCTACTCTGCCAGTGGTCACGAGGTCAAGACCGTGATGGTCCAGGAAAACACTCGTGTGCAACCGTGAGGTGCTCACCGCCGACGAGATGAGCGTCCGTGCCGAGGCGCAAGTACAGGCAGAAGCAGTGGCTCGGCGTGTCGTCGCTGACCCGATTCACAAGGGAATGGCGTTGCTTGCCGCAATGAAAACAGGGCAACTGTAAATCACAAATCAGCCTTCAAGAGACAAATACCGCAAGAGCCATGCTCGACGAATCCACGGCTCTTGTTGTCCCTCATTGACTTGTAACTCTTACGATTAGGTGATATTATATTATCACAAAGGGATTATTACCTTTATAAAGGGAGCCAGTATGAATAAACAGCAAACAGGTTGGCAGAATGTAAGAACTATATCACGTATGGAAATTATGGTGGCTGCAGGAGTCCTAAATGCGACTCGGGGCATGGAGACATTTGTGGGGCATCCTATCACAATGGGCACTATCCAAGCAAAGGTAGTACGCTTTGACGATCTATCCGCAGGATTTGGTGACCCGTTGATGGAAATGGTAGGCGTTTACCTGCATATCGAAGGAGACCTGGATGGGGAAGCCCTTTTGATCCTACCCAAGACCAGCGCGCTGCACCTGGCTGATTTGATGATGGAATTGCCGCCAGGCACGACCACCATCCTAGGGAATGTGGAGCGTTCAGCGTTGGCAGAACTTGGAGACGTGATGGTTTCATACTTTCTCAATGCAGTCGCAGGGCTAACGGGGCAGCCACTGCTGCCTTCACCACCAACGGTAGTGGTTGATATGCTGACACATGTTCTGGATGTATTCATTCCCAAAAGCGACAGAGATAATGAACTGATGCTCATGGAAACGCTTCTCAATGACAGCCAAGGACTTGTGCAAGCCCGTTTCTGGGTACTGCCTAATTTCACCCTTTGACTTGGGTTTTTTTACCCTCCGAACACCCTGTCTGTCACGAATTTCACAAATCACTAGGAAAATATGAGTAGTGCAACGCGGCGAAATAAGAGTGGAAATTCGTGCAATTCATAGCAAAATTTGACATTGATCAATCACGCATACAACGCCACCATCACCAATCTTTCACAAATTGAGGGCAGTCACGGGTAACTGCGATGTGACAGCATGTCGCATACATTTGGTTACGCATCTGTGACAACAAATCGTAGACATTCGAGCAATAGTAACCGCCAGCTTGCGATACTGAGCACAAATCAGTGAAATTAGGCAAAAGCGGGAGCTGCCCAAACAGTAGGAACCAGTTTCTCGTGGAACTCGTTACAAGTGCCACGGTACTTGTTTTTGTAGAATTTTTTCCGTATGGATTTCCCTAGTCGTTCAATTATGGGTGCTGGCTTGAGCTACTTTCATCAGCCTAGATTCCCAGTATTACATCCCAGTTGGCACGTCTAGGAACACTATCTCCAGATCGAATTTTTCCACCAGATGCCGAGCCAACGCCTTCACGCCCAAGGTTTCGGTCGCATAGTGCCCCCCGTAGATGATGTTGAGATCATAATCAGTGGCACGGTGAAAATGGGTGTGGCTGGTCTCACCAGTGACAAAGGTATCAAAGCCGGCCTCGGCGACCTGATCCATCATCGAGGCCGCTCCGCCAGAGATGCACCCCACTTGCGCTACTTTTTCCGGGCCGTGAGCCAGTACGCGAATGGGCGATTCGCCGGTGCTCTGTGTCAGCCGATCGACCAACACGTCCAGCGAAATAGGAGGATCGAGCGTGCCGCCGAGGCCGATCTCGGCACCGTGATAATCACCAAAAGCACGAGTATCCTTCAATCCTAACAGACGCACCAACTCGGCGTTGTTGCCCACCTCCGGGTGAAGGTCCAACGGCAAGTGAACGGCGTAGAGGCCGCAGCCTCCCTTGATAAGCGTCCGCACCCATCGAAAGAGCGGACCGACCAACAAGACAGGATCACTCCAAAAGAGACCATGGTGCACGATGAGCAATTGTGCCCCGGCAGCAATGGCCTGCTCAAAGGCAATCTGGCAGCCATCCACGGCAAAGGCAACCTTGTTCACCGCTTCCGGTCCCTCGACCTGGAGACCATTCTGGGATCTATCTTGTATATCTTGGACGTGCAAATAGTCGTTGAGGTAAGCGACAAGTTCTCGATAGTGCATTGATTCCTCCGTGTTGAATCGAGTCAGAAAATGAGTGACAAAAAGCTACTTGGCCAGGCGTTCAAGGATGCGCAGGATGAGCCACAATAGACCCAGAACGCCAGCACCGGTCATCAGACACGGCACACCCAATGCGGCAGCCGAGGAACCATAGACCAAGGCGATAGTGATACCACCCCCAACAACCAGAAAAATGCCGACGACCCAAAAGAGCCGTTGCTGCTCGCGGCGGCGCTGAGCGCGCAGGTCCGTCGGTTTGCCAGAGTTATCTTTCATAGAGTATCGTTCTCCCATACGTCATTTCTAAGCAAATCCTCGTAACTCTCCCGTCGACGGATAAGCCTTGGTTTTCCGTCTTTTACCAGGACAATCGCCGGACGGAGAGCGAGGTTATAGTTACTGGCTAGGCTCAGACAGTACGCGCCACAAGCAGGAATCGCCAACAGGTCGCCGGCCTCCACAGGTGGAAGCTCGATCTCTTTCAGCAGAACATCGCCTGAATCACAGTGTTTTCCTGCAACGGTCACAGTCTCTGTGGCTAGGCTGCTGGCTTTGTTAGCCACAACAGCATCATAACGGGCATCGTACAACACAGGACGAATGTTGTCGGCTATGCCGCCATCCACAAAAATGTAGGTGCGCAGATCGGGAATCTCCTTACGCGCCCCCACGCTGTAAAGTGCTACTCCGGCCGGTCCCACAATGGAGCGCCCCGGTTCAATGACCAACTTGGGCAATGGAAGATGATGCCGGGCAACCTCCGCGCACAACGTTTCCACGATTGCCTCAGCGACATCTTCCAGAGAAGGTGGTTCGTCAGCCTGGGTGTAGCGGATGGCCCAGCCACCACCGGGGGAAAACTCTTCCATCTTGAAATCATACTGTGCTCGCATTGCCGCAGCAAACTCTAACACGATGCGCACTGCTTCCTGATAAGGCTCCAACTCGGAGATTTGCGAGCCGATATGTACGTGGAGTCCCACCGGATGCAGACCAGGCAAATCAAGCGCTTGCCCCAAAGCCTCCTCTGCTTGCCCTGTGATGATGGGAAATCCAAACTTGGAATCCACAATCCCTGTGGTGATGTGCGCGTGGGTATGGGGATCCACTCCCGGCGAGAGTCGCAAGAGAATATCGACCGTTCGCCCCCGCTCCACAGCCAGACGATTGAGCAGGTCCATTTCATGAAAATTATCTACCACCACTTGCCCAACGCCCCAATCCAAGGCCATTGTCAATTCTTGAGCCGACTTGTTGTTGCCGTGAAAATAGACCTTTTCCAAAGAAAAATCTGATTTCCTGGCTACATAGAGTTCTCCACCAGACACCACATCCAGTCCCAGCCCTTCCTCAGCAAAGATTGCCAACAAAGCCGGATTGATAAAGGCTTTGCCAGCATAAAGAACGAGGACATTGTCATAACGACAACCAAAAGACTCTTGGTAACCACGACATCTGTTGCGCAGGGTCACCTCATCAAAAATATAAAGTGGCGTGCCAAATTCCTCAGCCAAGCCTACACAATCGCACCCACCAATCTCCAGATGGTTCTCGGCGTTAACTTGGGCAGTAACAGGCAAGATCATCGCTTTTGCATCAGTCTGGAAAGAGAGAAACTAGATCAAACTTTTCCACATCCACCAGTCCTTGATCGGTCAATTTGAGAGATGGGATGACCTCCAAGGCCAGGAATCCCAGGGCCATAAAAGGATCGTGCAGAGAGGAGCCCATATCTCTAGAAACCTCTACTAATTGATCCATCTGCTGGCGAACGGTCTCCACCGGCTGATCAGACATCAAACCGGCGATAGGCAGCGGGAGAGAGACCAATACATCGTTCCCAACGGCAGCTGCCAGCCCTCCACCCAGGTCACCTACGGCACGGGCGGCGGTCATCATAGAGACATCGTCACAGCCAGCGACGATGAGATTGTGGGCATCGTGGCCCACGCTCCCAGCCAATGCGCCACGCTCGAGTCCTAACCCACGTACGAACCCCAACCCCACGTTGCCAGTCCCCTGATGCCGCTCGATCACCGCCATCTTGAGCAAGTCTCGCTCTGGAGCGGCTACCGCCATCCCCTCCACTATTTTTGCCGGTTCAACCAGGTGCTCTGTGACGACCTGATCGGGAACGACGCCAATGACGCGCACGTTTTCCGCATGTGCGGGAATTTTGAGATCGAGTCGCTCCCAATCCACATTCATTGTGTCACGCACGTAAGCATCATCCACAGCAGACACAGACCAATCACCAACTGGTACACCATCCTGCGCGACCAACACCCCACCAGCGAAAACCATCTCTGCTTCAAAGTCCTTTAGATTGGAAAAGACGACCATATCAGCCCGCTTGCCCGGCGCGATGGACCCTCGATCGCGGAGACGGAACCACTCGGCAGCATTGAGGGTCGCCATTTGAATGACCGTGATCGGATCAACTCCCTCGGCAACAGACATACGAATCAGGTGATCCAGATGACCTTCGTCCAACAAGTCTGCCGGATGCCGGTCGTCGGTACCAAAGGCACAGCGCCGGCTATTCTGTGGCGTGATAGCCGGAACGAGCGCGCGCAGGTTCTTGGCTGCGGTGGATTCGCGGATAAAGACGTACACTCCTAGCCGAAGTTTTTCCAACATCTCGTCGGACGTCATGCACTCGTGGTCAGAGCCTGGGCCAACGCCTGCATAAGCCTGAAGCCATTTACCACTAATGGCAGGCGCGTGACCGTCTATGACGCCCCCTTGAAAAGCAACGAGTTTTTCCAGCGCACCCGGTAATCCTAGAACCGCGCCAGGCACGTTCATAAACTCGGCCAAACCAATCACGCGGGGCAAATCGGCCAGGGCAATGAGATCATCAGCAGTCAATTCCGCGCCAGCAGTGCCCATATGAGTGGCTGGAACACAAGACGGGAGATTGACGTAAACGGCAAGTGGTAGCCCTTGAGAGACATCCAACATGTAGCGAATACCGTCGGTCCCAACAACGTTGGCGATCTCGTGGGGATCGGTGACAACCGTGGTCGTACCGCGCGGCACGACGGCACGGGCGAACTGAGGGGGGGTGACCATCGAGGACTCGATATGCACATGGGCATCAATAAGCCCAGGACAAACATAGCGCCCGCCCAGGTCAACCTCCTCTTGGGCCACGTAATCAGGTCCCAACCCAACAATAGCATCACCCGCAATAGCAACGTCGGTTTTGATGATCTCGCCGGTAAAGACGTTGATCACACACCCGTTACGGAGCATCAAATCGGCAGGTTCGTCGCCTCGGGCAATCTGAAGAAAACGAGCCAGTTCAAGTTCCATAGATACACCTCCTACTATACAAGTATAATTCAATTTCCACGCATTAGCAATGGCAAATAGATATTCTGGGCATTAAGAATCGCGACAGCCGAGACAGTTCGACCATCCCCGATATCAGTCAACCAAGCAACATTGATAACGGGTATCACCGCCATCTGCGATATCGTATTGCTGATGCACGTTGTGACCCGAAAGCGAACCGTCTGGACCGTGTCTGTGGGTAATGTACCCTGCCAAACAATCGCCTTGGCGGTGGTGCTGTAGACGGCGGGAGGTGTAACGCTGCCATCTATATAGTGAACACCATCTGGCAGCGGGTCCCACAGGCTAACGTCTAATCCAGCGCCGGAAATGGTCAACGTGTAGGTCAGGGTCATACTCTCAGGATTGCACAGATCGCCGGTGAGCGGCGTGACGGTCTTTTTCATCAACAGAGCAACTTGAGCAAACAAAGCAAATAAACCCTCTGGAGCAGTCAAATGGCAAGTCGTCAGTTGAACTTGATTGAGCTCTGCATTGACAGATGTGTATGATGACGAACACGTACTGGCAGCATCCTGCCAGAAAACACCATCCCAGTAGAACAAAGCGAGCGTGCTCTCCTGCAAATCATCTACGTCTCTATCAGTATAATCAATCGTCAGAGTCAGTGGAAGTTGGAAGGCAAAATCAGGCAATGGCTTGCCCTCTCGATATGCGTTGAGGTTAAAAGCTCGCCGGCCCCACAAATGACTCGTTGGCACAAATGTAACCGATACCTGTTCAGTGAAAACGAGATGAATCGTTTCCGTGACCGCCCCGGCCGGAATGCGCGTAGTGAACTCGCCACCCCGCGCATCGGTGAACTGCAATGTGCCCGTCTGATCAGGTTTGACCTCAATCGCGGCATCGCAGACCACTGTGCCACCAAGTGGATCATCCACGCCCGGCGATCCATACCAGTTTGTGCTAGACCGCCAGCGACAAGGATCGTTTGCGTCACTAGGAGGATCACGCCGTACCAACGTATACTCGTCACCGTCGGCCATCTCTGGCCACGGAAACGTGTCACCGTACTCGAACAGAATAATGACAAATCCATTGTCATCCACAAGCGCGATTGTTTCCCCACCATTGCTCAGATTTTTATCGTAAACACCCGCATACTGAACACCAGGGTATCGATTGGTGAATGCCGTTTCATCACGAACCAAAACGAGCATTTCGTCTGGTCCTAAGAAAGCCGTAATCGGAAAGGTATAACTGATACCTTCCGCGAACTCAAAGCCATCAAGGCTCAGTGTCATAGCACTGGTATTTTTCAGTTCGATGAACTCTTCGTCCCCATTTGACGGATGATAGTCAAGTTCAGTGACGATCAACTGTCCAGTGAACGGGCTAAAAGCCAATCCAAAAGTCGTGCTGGCAACCAGCGTCCCGCCAGCGTTATACAGTTCGAGAGCACCTGCTACGTTGGACAACCGACCATCATAGCCACCTTGTACCAGATGCCCCTCGCCACCTGTCGGGCTGGCGGCGCGACTGCGGAAAACAACCACGTCGGGCGAAACGTAGAGCGAACCTCCGGCAGGAATGACGACGCCGGGCTGAAAGACATATTCGACGTCGCCCAAAATCATCCAGTCAGAGATGTCCACTGCATAGCTGTTGGAATTCACCAGTGTAAAATATTCTTCATCCTCGTCCCCAGTAGGGAAAAACTCAATTGTGCCAAAATCAACAGTTGCCGTGGCAGGTTGAGCAGCAGGAATGAGACCAACCTCGCCAGGGCCATAGTGATCGTACAAACAGTCTCGCCGGGCCGCCAGATAATCAGTTTTGAGGATAGTGACCGCCTCGGCAAAGGTTTGCGGCTCCCCCCACTCAACAGGCCAAGCCGTCGCATCAAGAGCAATATCTGACTCCATCTGTGCAAACAACTCGTCAACACGCTGCTCGTAATGGTGCTCGACAACCGGTGTGGCGGGAGGCTGGAGCAACTCGTCCATAACAGTGCGCAAGCGACGCAGATGCATTTCTCGGATCACTGGAGTGTCATAGAGAGCGTGGACCAAATAGTTGGTGAACTCTAGCAGGAAAGGGTGATCGTCGGCTCGAATTTCGTCATTGAGCGCACCACCCGATCCATTAACGAAATTTCGGCCAAATGACAGATCTTTGTCCCACGGTAGAAACATCCACTCTCCGGTACCTTGCGTATCACGGAACAAATAGTGATTTTTGTGACCACATTCCATATCTTGTATGAGAGTCGTGGCAGCCAGATAGTTTATGACGATTGGAATGTTCACATTGTCCAATAAATAGTTGGTCCGTGCCGCTTCAGGAAGGTTGACGCCATCGATCAACGCTTGCAGATCGCTATTGTCCTCGTCCAGGCGCGTTCTCTTGCCCACTTTGATCGCTGAATTCAACGGATTATACATCTTGTACAACGCGCCGTCTGGATCCAGCCCCTGCCGCTCCAAATATCGCTCATCCGGCTGCTCCACCAGGATGTGGACGCCGTAGAATTCACCATTTTGCTGGAGAAGCATAGGGAAACTGATGGAATAAGGCGAACCGACATCACGGTACGTCTCAAAGGCCAAGGTCTGCCGAATGTAGGCCTTGTCGCTATAGGTGCTGTTGAGATTGAGTTCTTCCACGGGATCAATGTCTGGCAAGAGCCGGAAATAGTGGCCTTTGTTGAAATCAAACTTAAAGCTCTTTTTGGGATAATATTCAGACGATCCACCACGAATGCGTACAAACACGTTGTCGTAGAAACCATCCCGGTAAAAAACTGCGGTGCGCGTGCCCGTTCCGGTCTCAGCCATCACCGTATCCTCTACAAACCAATAAAAGATCGGCAATGTACTGGTGACGTCAGGATCAGCAATTATGGTTCCAAAATACTCGGGAGAATCCGTGGGATCGTGGAAAAGCGGCCAGCGGGATGTATAGCCCTCAGTATCTGTTGCAGTGACGTAATAACGCACCATTTCACCGGCTTGATACACGCTGTGGGGAATAGTCGCGCCGTAAACAGAGTCACCGGCAGCACCATCGCCGTGCGCACCATCATCAAACATGGAAACAGTAGTAGTCACCCCGTACATCACGCGATAATAAAGGGTAGTAGTGACAACGGAGGCAAGTGATTCCTCAACGGTAACGCTAACAGTGATGGTGTCACCGTCCGTGGGGAGGAAGGGAGTATGGACGACATTGGAGATGATGGGGCCAGAATCAGTTGAACCGGGTCCATTCACTGCTCCCGGCGTCGGTACAGTAAAATAACGCTCGTTCAGTGCCGTGTCGAGACCATAGGACACATCCTCGAACTGTGTGGGATATTCGGGCGCGTACTCCCAGGCGATGGTCACACCATCCGGCTCGACGAGAGCAAGATATTCACCGCTGCTTTTAAGCTTGAAATTGGTATGAAGTTCAGAGTCAGACTCGGCACGATCTTTATCGGAAGCAAATACGACTAGGTAACTTTCTGCAACCAAGGTAACAGCAGGAAATTGCCACTTTGTTAGATCACCATCATCATCGGTCAAGTACCAACCGTCGAGATTGACGTCCGTCACATTCCCGTTGTAGATCTCGATCCAATCCGGGTAGCTCCCATCCTCGTCGGATAGGGTAATATCGTTGGCAGCCATAAACTCGGTAACGATCACTTGACTCGATACTGAAACTGACGCCGAAACGCACAAGCCAAGCAATAATACGATTAACGGAACGAAGCAAGATAACTTGATACACTTTTTGTACCATCTTCCCAACTCGCATGCCCATTCACGCTCTTTAGATAAGCAAAAACGCGACACCAATACCAACCACCAACATCAGTATAAAGCCCGGCAACAACGCCTTGCGCAGGGTAGATGATCCTTTCCACATCACGAATCCCCCTTTGACGACGGTGTTTGACATCGCGGCCAGCACGATTGCCCGCGCCGCTGTGCTCATCTCCAGGCCACCTGTGTTGCTCAGTTCGGCCATAGAGAGTGTGATTGCATCCACATCCGTCAACCCAGCAACGATGCTGGCCAGGTAGATACCGGCGGCGGGCAAGTACATCTGTGCGGCTTTAGAGATCAACAAGATCACCCCGTAAATCAGGCCAAATTTGACCGCCGGACCCAGTTCGAACGGATTGGAAAAATCCATGCCCCCTTCCTCGTCGGTACGTTGAGAAAAGTAGAGATATGCACAGTAGGCCAGCCCTACCACTACCGAGGCTGCCATAGGCATCCAGAATGCTTTTAGCAGATCAGAGTTCAGCACTGCGACCACGATCACCACTCGCGAAAACATCACTGTCCAGGCAACCATGATCGCCAGGGCAAAGGGTTTGGCCAATTCGGTCTCTTTCTGGCTACGCTCCGTGAAACTGAGCGTCACCGCCGTACTGGAAACCATCCCCCCCAACAATCCGGTCAGGCCGATCCCCTGTTTGGAGCCAACCATCTTGACCAACACGTAACCCAGAAAACTGATGGCAGAGATCAAGACGACCATCAACCAGATTTTGTATGGGTTCAACACGTCCCACGGCTCTATATCCGTAAAGGGCTGGTTAGGCAACACCGGTAGAACGATAGCAGTGATGACAGCGAATTTGAGCACGGCGTACACATCATCGCGCGTGATCCGCTGTACGAACGTATCCATTTCCATCTTGAGAGAGAGCAGAACGGTGGTCACCACCGCCAGTGCTACCGCCAATCCCAAATAGTCCCAATAGCACAACGCGCCGGCAATGATGGTTAGCAAAGACGCCGTCTCGGTCGTCAGGCCCAAGTCACCGCGCCACGCAGTGGCAAAATAAGAAATCGCAATGAATCCGCCAATCAAGGCCATAATGACGACGAACGGCCACGGCGAAGCCAGCACATCAGACGCCATTGCCGCCGTGCAACCGACCAACCCCATCAACGCCAGCGTGCGTTCCCCGGCAAATATCTCCTTGTCCGCCCCTCCATAAGCGTATTCACGCTGGAGCCCGACTAGGAACCCAATAGCCAATGCCACGCCAAAACGATAAAATAGATCTACTTGTTCCATTTGCACACCTCCTCCTTAGAAAGTATAGCACACCTACCATCGTAGCACAATCAAACCAAGCATATTGCACACTTGTGCCTGCTGATTTATCTAACTGTCGACTCCTTTTCGCTCCAAAAATCGCCCCCATCCTTTTTGACCTATGAACTGATTCTCACGGTAAATGATCCGCCCACGAGAAATAGTGACCCTGATCTGTCCTTGTACTGACATCCCTTCAAAAGGTGTGTAACCGCCCACAGAATGGAGATTCTCAGCACGAATCGTCTGCTCCGGCCCTGGATCATAGATGACAATGTCCGCATCGGAGCCGGGCAAAAGCGATCCCTTGCGCGGCCATAGCCCCCACAAGCGAGCCGGATTGACGGACAAAAGCTCGACCAGATGGGGAAGCGTCACGCGTCCTTTGGTCACGCCATAGGTGTACGTCAACGGCAACAAGGTTTCCATCCCTGGCAAACCGCCGGGTGTCTGGGCAAAACTATCTTGTGCAGTTTTTTGAGCCATCGTGTAATCACAGTGATCAGTGACGATCATATCCACCGCCCCACCCTCCACCAATGCCCACAATCGATCCAACTCGTCGGGATCACGCAGGGGAGGTTGGAGGATGTAGCGCCAAGGTTCTGGCCCATCATAGACAGCATTATCCAATAAAAGGTACTGAGGACAAGTCTCGCAGGTAACAATCTGCCCGTTATCACGCGCATCAACCACTTGCGCCACGGAATGAGCACTGGAACAGTGGCAGACGTGAACCGGACAGCCAGCAACCTCAGCTAAAAAGAGCACCCGCTGGACGGCCTCTTGTTCAGCCACGGCAGGACGAGAACGACCGTGATAACGCCAGCCAGTCTCCCCAGCAGAGAGCAACGCACCAGTCTGTGCCGTCACCAGGGCATCGTTCTCACAGTGGACGAGGGGCACGATACCCAGATCGGCACAGGCCGTCATCAAGCGCAGGATCGTGGCATCGTCGGCGTAATAGTTAGGGCGGTAGGTGGTATAAAACTTGACACTGGGCACACCCATCTCCACCAAATCGGCCAACTCGCCCTCTCGTTCCGGTGGCAGGTCTGTCACCATCACGTGAAAACCGTAATCGATGACGGAATCCCGCGCCTCCTCCATCCGCGCCTCGACCGCCTCCCGCAACCCTTGCCCCCGAAATTGAGTGGCGAAATCCACCACGGTGGTGACTCCCCCGCAAGCCGCGGTACAAGAACCTGCGAACCAATCGTCGGCGGTTCGGTAGATACCTGTGTCAAGATAGATATGCGTGTGGGCGTCTATGATGCCGGGTAAGACATAGCAGCCAGCGGCATCAATCACAGTAGTGTCATTTGCTGCGGAAAGGCCAAGCCCGATCGCCTGAATACGCTCACCATGAACCAGCAAGTCGGCTTTTATAACATCATCGGAAGTGACGAGCATTCCATTCTGAATCAGACAAGTTGCAGTGGAGACTTTTTTCATCGCTACCTTCCCTCATCAAACGAACAGTGGCAAGACAACCAGAGTGTAGCACAATCCGACGCGTTTGACAAAAACCTAATTTGAGAATAGCTTATCTCATCTTGCAAAACCCGCTGGCACAAGGTGTGCTCACTCCTCGCGGTAATCGAGAGTCAGCGAATTTAGCGGATGATGAACCGATTAAAACTAGCGATTTCTTCCAACGGCTTACGCTGCCGGGAGGCACGAGAGACTTGCTGATGTTTTTCCGACAGCGTCAAGATGTCTCCCTCATATCCAATGGCGATAGCCAGCAACACCTCGAACTCGTCCGGCATATCAAAGGCTTGCCTTACCTTGCTCGGCGAGTAACCGGCCATCGGGCGGGCGACGAGGTCAAGTTCGGTCGCCTGAAGCAGTATGTTCTGAACAGCCAACCCCAGATCAATTTGGTAATACAGTCGTCCGTTAGGAAGAATGCAATCCAGATCAGGTTTAGAATAACAAAAAATCAACACCGGGGCCATTCTGGCCCAATAGTTTCCTCTAGAGAGCGCCTCTCGTCCCTTGTCTAGGGCTTGGGGATCGTCGCCGTTGAGAACGAGAAACCGCCAGGATTGCATATTGGCGCACGAAGGTGAGAAGCGCGCAGCCTCTAAAATCACCTCGATTTTTTCCAGCTCGACGGGTTGCTCGCTGATAGCCCGCGTGGGCTTGCGGTTGCGCAACAACTCAAGTAACCGAGTCTCCATTCGTGTCCCTCAACGAATACTTGCAATCGTCAACCAATTCTCATGCAATCCAATTGGGAGTGTAGCATATCTTGTCCTAGAATGCAACCACAAAACACAACAAAAAGAGCGACCAGAGCACAATGGCTCTGGTCGCTCACACAATCTGAATCGTCTGGCAAACTAGGGGAGATTGCCAGGATCATAGTCCATTTCGGTAATATACAGTGTACCTACAATGAACTCACCATCAGAGTAGCTGCCTACCCAGATATCGTACTGCCCACTCACGGCACTCTCGAGTTCGATCATTGGATCATAACCGGCAAAGTCGTCGTTGCAGTACCAGTCTCCAGAGGGGCCATTGACGATCAATGTAGAATCCTCTTCCTCGCCAGCAACGAAAAAGATACGCAGCAGATCGGATCCGCTTGTCAGATTGATGCGATAGTCGGGGGCGCTTGCCGCATATCCTCCACAGTCAGAGCCCAACTCTGCCGCCACGTCGACGGAGCCACCACTGATCAATGCAACCTCGTGAGGATCAGGCTGAAAACCCGATTCCAGATCTGCGGTCCCAAAGCCAGGCTCCAACGAGATATCCAGGCCATCGCCACCATCCGAAGATGCCCCTCCCTCAGGGAGATTGCTCGGATCATAGTCCATCTCGGTGACGTACAGTGTGCCCACGATATACTCGTCGGCAGAGTAGCTACCCACCCAGATATCGTATTGTCCGCTCTTGGCATTTGCAAGCTCGACCATCGGGTTCCAATCGGAAAAATCATCGTTACAGAGCCAGTTCCCACTTGGATCATTAATAATCATAGTGGCGTCCTCCCCCTCATCAGAGACGAAAAAGACGCGCAACAAATCAAAGCCGTCTATCAGATTCATACGCAGGTCTGGCGCGCCGGTAGCGTACCCTCCGCAGTCCGTGCCCAAGTTCAGTGATACCACGTCAACCTCTCCACCACTGATCAAGCTCATTTCTTGCAGATCGGGCGAAAAACCTGATTCCATATCTAACGAGCCAAAGTTTGGGTCACCGCTAATGCTCAACTCTGTGGCGCCATCGCTGCTTGGCTGCGCCACTTCGCTAATCGTCCAGGTCACCGTTCCATCCAGGTCCTGCGCCCACTCGGTGGCCAAAACCTCATTGTCGCAATCGCGGGCCTCCACATCGTAGAGTCCCACCGGCACCTCAAAAGTATGGCTATCCCCCGGCCCGATGACGTCAGAGTCGCCCAGCCAATCATTGCCCCAATCATCGTCATCTTCGGGAGAGATGAGCACGTAGCAAATGGTCCCCTCCGATTCATTTTCAATGACCAGTGAAGCGGTCTCTTCAGTCGGCTCCTCGGTAGGAGGAGGTTCTGTAGGCGGGGGAGGAGGCTCCGTGGGAGGAGCCTCTGTAGAGGGAGCTAACGTAGGCGGAGGTGGAGTCTCGTTTCCGCCTCCGCACGCGAGTGTGGCTATGACGAGAAATGCCACAGCTAATCCTAAAAGTCGATGTTTCTTCATTATACTACTCCTTTCTCGATGAGTTTGAAAATTCTAGTTGCAGATGATCTTGCCAATCAAAACCTTGACAAAATCATCAGCCTACACCCCAACACACAAGCCATCGGATCATGCTCGAATAATATCACCCCCTTTTTTGCCGCCTTGTACCATTTCTCAATCGGCAGAAATTTCGGTAGTGTTCAAAAACCGCCCCTTTTGGACAGTTTTTCAGCTTGGTCTACTGGACACTTTTGCCCCAAGCTATTTATAATTTGAAGGACACTGAACACTTTCAGCAGAGCAAAATCGCCAACTCTGGGCTCAAAACCAGCG
>JAAEPW010000993.1 GCA_024232355.1 Chloroflexota bacterium
CGTCTTGTCTGTCGCGTCAATTGTTGCTTGTTCCAACATAGTTTCCCTCGCTTGGATGATTTTTTAGCAAAGGAAACCACGATCTGCCAATTATGTCAAGTTTTCTGTCGGAGCGTTTTTGCGTTCCTGCAAAGGTTAAGTATCATATGAAACAGATCAGCAAACATCGCAAGTCACAGCGCTAAGTGTCGACGAATGACAAGTTGTTCTAAGTGTGAATGGCTTCTATTGTCCCCGAATCAGCCGCTTATGGCAATCCTGTCGAGTTGTTAAAGCGTCAACCTATTCTGAACCATCCCAGAAAGCGTGATCCAAATTCGCGGATTGAGCAAGAAACAGTGGCCGGCAACTTTGAAGCGCCGGCCACCTACAGTTACGCGGTTCCCCAGCGAGCCCGTTTACGGCTCGCCAGAATCATTGGCGATAAACGCCTGGGGCGCTGGTACAGTCTGTCCCTCTTTGAAGGTCAATTGCGTGCCATCGAAACTAATGGACATGAGCAAATCTTGATCCGGTTCGAGTTGGATGTGCTCAAAGCCAACCACGTAACCTGGCCCGACCATCACCAGATTGGTATCCACCGCCTTGGCAAGAGTTTGGCCGCTGACCGTGATATTGTACAGCTTGTCTGCCTCTTGCACGGGCAGCACGTACATCGGGCTAGAGACGCCCTTGAGATACACGACCTGAGCGTCAGGGATTTCGGTGAGCATCTGCCCGGCTGCAACGTTATAGCCGATGCGCTGTCCCCTCGTGTTGGTGATCAACATGTTGCCGCCGTTGGTCAAAAAGAACTCGATCTTGGTGGCGGACGTGGAAAAGGGGCACGTAAAAGGCACCTGGTTGCGATATGACGTCCTTGTCAGATCCAGGGAAAAGGTAGATGCGTTGCCTTGATAAAGCTGTGGCGGGTCCGCAGGATTGGCAGCCGTGTTGTACTGCCAGGTATCGCTAGTCGTGTTGAATTCAATGTACCTGTTGGTGTCCCCGGGAAAGTTGTTGTCATAGACGTACAACCACTGGACGCCGCCTCCCTTGTCCACGACAGAATAGGGAGTGATAGCATGGCCCATCGTCAGGTTGCCATTGTCGTACTGGTAGATGCCCAACGAGTAAGGATCACTGCTGCCCGGCAATCCCTGTTTGACCAATTCGAGAATTTGCTTGGGAGTGTTGTTTGTCCGGATTATGCCGGTGGGATACCATATCTCTTGTACATCCTGGGTGGCAAAATAGTAAGCGATATAATTTTGAATAGCCTGGTCCAGTGCAAGATTGTACACATTTTGCGCCCCGCTCTGGAACTCGCCAGGAGTGGTATCGCCAGTATAGTACGCCTGCCCTTCGAAAAAGCGCAAGCTGGTAGCCGCCATACCCTCGCAGTGGCCGCCGCCCATTGACGCAATTATCTGTTGCCTCCACGCATCGGCAGCGGACGTCAAGACACAATCGGCCGGCGTAGAGCCTGAAGCACAGACTGTGGCAGCGCCAAACATGTGAATGAGGTCGGCAACTCCTAAATCGTCCTCATAATAGTGCGAGTTGCCATAGTTCGAAAAGCTGTACCCATCAGGATTGGGCAAAAACCCGGTAGCGACAGGCGCCGGATAGGAGCGCAGCATTAGGGGCAAGTAGACCCAGTGCGATGAACTAGTAGCAATTTGGACGTCATCTATTTCCCATGCGTACTCATAATTGGCGTTATAGTAACGGAAGCGCACCAAGACATTAGATTGTCCTGCGACTTGTGTGGACAGGTCCACTGCAACAGCGCCGTTGAAATCTTCCCCTGTCCTACGCCAGACATTGGTCCAGTCTGTACCACCGTTTGTGCTCACATCCACGTCGGCAATCTCACTCTCATAAAACTCGACGCAAACTTTGAACATCAATTGCACGTTGGAAGAGACACCGGAAAAGTCCATCGCCGGCGTACGCAGTTCGGTGTCCACGTCCATCTCGCCAGCATAGTCACTATCAGCGACGGCAAAGTTGCCACTCCCGCCGGTACAGTTATTGTACCCGCTCGGATTGTCGAAACGCCATATGGCTCCATTGCCTGCATTATCAATAATAGTCCACCCGGATGGTATCGTCGTCGCATCAAAGGACTCGCTGAGAAAAACGCCAGCAGCCCGAACGTCGACAGGGGGGGCAAAAGCAACGCCTGGCCCTGACTCGCGGGCCAACAATATCCCCGCATTGGCACCGAACAGAAGTACCGCGATCAACAGAATAATCAATAGCAGCTTTACGTGTTTCATTTGTCAACCTCCTGTATGGTTTAACGGATAACTCGCATCAGCATCTCAGACATGTGGTCATCTAGTTTCCAGTAGGCCTCCCTATTTTAGTTTTTGTGCCAATCTTGTCCGTACAGTTTCATTTTCTGACATTCTATCTTGCCTATACACCTAGGGCAATCGCTTTTAAATTCAATTTGAGATAGAATAGCATCCAGTCGAGACAATTATCAGGAGGGGAGAGATGAAGCAGAACCCAGCAGCTACGATAACAGTGCATTTTTCTGAGTTGAAGGATCCACGAAGATACAACAAATGGCATCCATTGCATGACATCATAGTCATAGCTATCTGCGCAGCAATCTGTGGGGCAGACGATTGGGTTGGGGTCGAGGATTTTGGCAAGGCAAAACAGAGTTGGTTTGAG
>JAAEPW010000994.1 GCA_024232355.1 Chloroflexota bacterium
CAGTTCGGTCCCTATCTGCCGTGGACGTTGGAGATTTGAGGAAAGCTGCTCCTAGTACGAGAGGACCGGAGTGGACGAACCTCTGGTGTTCGGGTTGTGACGCCAGTCGCATTGCCCGGTAGCTATGTTCGGACAGGATAACCGCTGAAAGCATCTAAGCGGGAAGCCCCTTCCAAGATGAGATCTCCCTGGACCCTCGAGGTCCCTGAAGAGCCGTTCAAGACCAGGACGTTGATAGGTCGGGTGTGTAAGCGCTGCGAGGCGTTGAGCTAACCGATACTAATTGCTCGTGCGGCTTGACTATATAACACCCAAGACAATTGCGGATAACGCAGAGCCTAACCGCTCAAACGAAATCAACATCACTCAGTTCCTTCTCGTCCCCCAGTGATCAACCGTTTTGCCTGACGACCATAGCGGTCTGGAACCACCTGATCCCATCCCGAACTCAGAAGTGAAACAGACCAGCGCCGATGGTAGTGTGGCGTTGCCCATGTGAGAGTAGGTCATCGTCAGGCTCCTAATACCAAAAACCCCAGCATCCTCGATGCTGGGGTTTTTTATTGCCTGAAATTCACGGCCTCACTCACGGCAGGCCGGTGATATACTCTCCCCATAACGAACGACATCTCAGAATGGAGCCTGCCAATGCCTGCCACTGATCACCTGGTTATTTTCGATACAACGCTCCGTGATGGCGAGCAAAGCCCCGGTGCCACCATGAACAAAGCCGAGAAG
>JAAEPW010000995.1 GCA_024232355.1 Chloroflexota bacterium
TCAGTTGAATGGGATTACGATGTAGCCGCGCTTTCCATAGCGCGTAAGGCCCTGCGAGGTATGGAAACCTCGGCTACAAGCCCCTTTTTGAGCCACAATTGGCTGACTATCCAGAAATCCCACCCAACTGAACCAGTACCTTTTTGGTAGGTATATCGGTTTTTGTAGAAAGGACAAAATTCAGCGGACTGGTCCTATTCCTCCAAGTCCTCCGCGATCAACCGAAACTGCTCCAGTGCGGCCTCCAGGTCCTCGACGATTTCGGCGGCGAGGATGTCGGGATCGGGAAGGTTAGCGGTTTCTTCCAGGGATTCATCGCGCAGCCAAAAGATGTCCAGGTTGACTTTGTCGCGGGCCATCAGTTCCTCGTAGGAAAAAGAACGCCAGCGACCGTCAGGGTTATCCTCCGACCAGGTAGGAGCGCGCTCGTGGCGGTTTTCGGGAGTGTAGCAAGCGACGAATTCGTCGAGGTCGGCGCGGGTGAGGGGGTTCTGCTTGAGGGTAAAGTTTTTGTTGGTGCGCAGGTCATAGATCCACAGGGCCTTGGTGGCGGCGGTGGGGCTGCCGGGACGACGGTCGAAAAAGATGACGTTGGCCTTGACGCCTTGGGCATAAAAGACGCCGGTGGGCAGGCGAAGGAGGGTGTGGAT
Source organism: Chloroflexota bacterium (assembly GCA_024232355.1). The sequence continues at coordinate 651 of JAAEPW010000995.1, forward strand.
GTCACACTCGTGGAGCAGCTTGCGGCGGACGGCCTCCCCGGCACCACCCTCGAAAAGGACGTTGTCGGGGACGACGACGGCGGCGCGACCGTGGATGGTGAGGATGGCGCGGACGTGCTGGACAAAGTTGAGCTGCTTGTTGCTGGTAGAGGTCCAGAAATCGTCGCGGACGATGGTCTGAGACTCGCGGCGGAGTCCGCCCTCCTCGGTGACATAGGTGACGCTGCTCTTTTTGCCAAAAGGCGGGTTGGTGAGGACCAGGTCAAAGTGCTCGCCGGGATGGCTGGCGAGAGAATCGTCTACGCGGATGGGGCTATGCCCGACTTGGCCGGGAGCACCGTTGGCGCCGATGCCGTGCAGGTAGAGGTTCATCACGCACAGGCGGGCGGTGTTATCGACGATCTCCCAGCCGTGCAGCGCCTGGTGGTTGAGGTGTTCGTATTGGGGGCGGTTGAGGCGATGGCGGTCGGTGATGTGCTCGTGGGTGGCGATGAGAAAGCCGCCGGTGCCCGCGGCGGGGTCGCAGATGGTTTGGCCAGGTTCGGGCCGCATCACGTCTACCATCGCCTGGATGAGGGGGCGGGGGGTAAAGTATTGGCCCGCGCCGGATTTGATGTCTTGGGCGTTCTTTTCCAAGAGGCCCTCATAGATCTCGGCTTTGACATCCATATCGAGGCCAGTCCAAGTCTCGCCTTCAATGAGGGTGATGAGGCGGCGGAGTTTGGCGGGGTCCTGGATGCGGTTCTGGGCCTTGCGAAAGATGACGGGGATCAGGCCGGAGCCTTTGCCCAACTCGGCGAGGATGGCGCGGTAGTGGTTTTCGAGATCGGTGCCCTCCAGATTACGCAGACTGGCCCAGTTGTACGCGGCGGGGATGGCGCTGGGCAGGCCCATCACGCTGACGCGCTCTTCGTCCATCTTGAGAAAGAGCAGGTAGGTGAGTTGTTCGACGTAATCGCCGTAGGAGACGCCGTCGTCGCGCAGGACGTTGCAATAGTTCCACAGGCGTTGAACGATGGTTGCGGATTCGGTGGTCAAGATGTTATTCTCCTTGGATCAATATGAGCATTCACTTACTCGTCTACCCACTCTTCATCATCCCAATCAGAGTTGCCCACTACCAAGACCTCTCCATCCGGGAGACGAACCCGTCGCCCTACGGTCTGCTCAAAATGCATGATCTCTTCTGGTCGTTTGCCTTTGCGAACCAAGATGTCAAAATCGTCCATCGTAAAGGCAGGGGTATCCGGCGTGTCTGGCAAGGCCATCACGTGACGATCAAAAGTCTCTCGCGCGTCAATCAGATCGCGGGGCAAGCGGAGGTTGGCAACCCGGTTACAGTTGAGGGCGGTCAATATCACGGTTTTGACTCGTTCTGGGCTAACAGTATCTGGCTCCATATCCCCACGCTTCCAAATATCCAACACACCCCTAATCAATTTTTCAGGAGGACGCCGGGGAGCTACGATAACGTCTTTGACAGAGCCATCCCACGGTGGGTTATAATCGAGTAAAAAACCGAGGCCCCGGGCGCGGTGCTTTTTGGGGCTTGTGTACCAGAATACCATGGCGTAGGCCTGCGACTTTTCACCAAGCAGCGCTTCATCGTCGTAATAATACGCACGGAAGAACAAGCTTGGCAAGTTGTCGATAGATTCGGTGTCTATGCCCAACGACGTCATCCAGGCCAGTGCCTGAGAACGCAAATCAGAATCTAGCAATTGAGCGGCCATCATCTCTTTCAATGTGCTCACATAGTCGTGTTTGCTCAACCAGCGAGGCAGAACGCTGTCCAGCCGAGCACGCGCTGGCGCCGACGCGGCCAGGTAGGCTCGGAGCACTGTCTTTGTGACAATGTCCGGCGCGATGCCGCGCGCAACAGTGTCCAAGTCTTTTTCGATGGCTGGATCGTCTTTGTGAAGCAGCGCGGCGTCGGCCCACAGATTGTCCAGGCGGGGCCTCAAGACGACTGCTGGTGAAAGGCTACGTTTTTTTCTCTTTTTTCGTTTGCTCACGAGATCATCCCTCTCATAGAACTAGACCGGATACGCCCCCATCCCCGCGCGCATAGCACCTTCGATGGTGCCGTCTATATGTTCCCCGCCGGGGAACATCCACTCATCCGGGTCATAGCGTTCGTCGCTGTATTTGTAGATAGCAAAATCCCAGTTATCCATCGCGCCGTTGTACTTTAGGCGACAGACGTGGGCAACACGTCCCCAATTGTTTCTGTCGAGATAGAGATAGTTACCTCTGTAACGCGGGGTATAGAAACTGTTTCGGCCCCGCAGTTCCTTCTTGTTGAATTGCTCTACGATGGTGTCCACCTGTGCTCGAATTTCGTCGGGTATTCTCTTTTTAGCCATTTGTCTTGTCCTCCGATCATTACGGGAAAAGCCAGGAAGCCGGGAAAAGCTTGCTTTTCCTTATGTGTTCCGGTGCTTGGTACCGGAACACATCCTCTTAGTTTACCAGAGGGATGAAAGGCCAAATCCCTTGTCCGTACCAACGCTCTACCGGGCTTTTCCTTTAAGCAACGCGACAAAGACCCCAGGTTGAGCGCTCAGAAGCCCCGGATATTTATGCTGAGGTTTTTCACCCTCTTTCCCCACTCCTCTTGTCCCGAATCCGATCCAGGAATTCAGGCGTGATCTCTGAAATGCCTTCCTCCTGGGCTGCCTCAATGCAGCTCTTGACAACCCGAGTTAAAAAAGGACGGGGCACCTGGGTCAACATGGCGTAGGCGTCTGCCTGCCATTTGACGCTCGGGTCAATTCGGTCTGCGGCGAATTTTACTACATCTGCCTCTAGCCTCTTTTCCTTGGGAATCGGCACCTTGTAGGGCCGCGCCCCCTTGGTGAACCAAAAGGAGGCATTGTCACGGAACCCATAGTCCACGGGCAAGCGCGGGAAACCTTTCCCCTGGAACAAACAGTCGCGCCATCGTTCCTTCATCACGATCTTGTCTATGCGCAACACGAAACGATCGTCTGGCCTATCAGGGGCAAGCTTCATCGGAAACTGCTGATTCCAGGTACATTCAAAGACTTGCACGGCCTCTCGCACGATCTCGGGATACTGGATATTTGCTTGGCGCTCTTCCGCCGTCCGAGTAGAAGGGAGCAGCGTAAAAATGCTGTTCGCCATCTTTTCCTCCGTCGTTTCCCCCGGATAGCCGAGCATTACGCAATTTTGGGTGTACTTTTTGTCATCCGGGATAAAGTTGATCGCACACACACCGGTGCGCTGGATATTCAGGCTGGTCTTGCTGTTTGCCCGCGAGATCAGGAACATCGCGTAATCCCCCCCGACGACGATGTGCGGAAAGCACAGCGAATAGGGACCGAGGTTCGTCTGTCCCGTTTCGGTGACTGTGCTCACCAGCACCACCGGCATTGGGAAAAAGCTCGAGGTCTGGTAAAAGTTATCCAGGATCTGTACCTTTACAAATTCATCCTTCAATGTAGATCTCCAAGAGTATATCTGATGTTTCTCAAACCAGTTTCAATTGTCGTGATTGTTGTTTCTTCCGGTTTGTTTTCTTGTTCTTTCTCGTCACCTCACGTTGGGCTTTTTCCGCCTGGATGCGCTCCAGGAGGACGGACGCAGGCTCGTCGTTGGGGTCCTGGGAGACGAGGCGGCCCTCAAAGGCGCGCTTGAGGATGGATTGGCGCAGCCGCTTGGCGCGGCGCAGATTGGCCTCGATGGCGGCCTCCAGCGCGGCGACGACGGAGAGACGGCGTTCGACTTCTTCAACAATGCGGTGTTGTTCGGTGAGGGCAGGCAAGGGCAAGATTTGCTCCGTAATTTCTCCCATAGAAATTCGCTGGTGCCCGGCAGTGGACTTGGCTTGAGTCATTATTTCTTTTCGGATCTGGGGAGATGCAAAACATATTTCTACGTACCGTCCTATGTTTCGCTTAACAAGTTGTGCCCGGAACAAGCGATCAGGATACTGAATACCTCTAAATCCAGAGCCTTTGACTAGAGCACAATTACCAACATAGTTAAGACTGCCGCTAAGCCTAGTGAATAGCAAATCATCTCTTTGCAAAAAGTTGTCAGCCTTTTGACTATTTTTGTCGGACACAAAACGACTGTCTTGATAGTCTACTTTGAGAGGTCTTACACTACTAGAACGCAAAATTGGGAAATTAGTTGGCTCATCTTCTGGAACGGCAGAGGAACCACTTCGGAAACTTGAAATCAACTGTCCAAACTTGGTCCAACACCACCCCTTTGGCAAATTTGGAAAATCTTGGGTATCTGGCGGCGAAGACTCCTTGTATTTGTCCTTCCACTTGTCGTTTTTGGGCAAGTAGTCGGCGTATTCGACTTCGGGCAAGTCCTTCCACTCATCGTCCGTCAGATCAGAGATGCGGGCAGGCAGCCCAGCGGCTTTGCGCTTGGCCTGGGCGGCTTTCTTCTTGGCCCTGACAATCTCCTTCTGCCACTGCTCCCCCTCCCACCGCTGGCGGCGCTCGGCGAGGATGCGCTGGAGGAGGACGTCGGCGGGTTCGTAGTCGGGTGATTCTCGAATGGCCTTTAGCTCTTCCGGGGCGAGGAGGCGGCCCTCGCAGGCGGCTTTGAGGACGGAGGCTTTGTAGCGTTGCAGATTGGCCTGGGCGCGTTCCAGCGCGGCGACGGCGGCATCGAGGCGGGTGAATTGGGTTTCGATTTCGGCGACGATGCGGTGTTGTTCAGGGATGGGGGCGAGGGGGACATTTAGCGTTGCGAGAATGGTTGCATTTACACCGGGCTGTGCAGATCCCTTTTTAACAACCATAATCTGATCCCAATAAAATGGTGAGGTCAGAAATAAGGCAAAGTACTTACCGTCAAGAAGTTCACTTGGCCGGAGACGAATAAGATAACTCGCAAAAACAGCATCAGGACAATTGGCAATCAAATAGCTCTTTCCAGTTGTTGCTCCAGTCCTGGCAAATACGATATCGCCAGGCCGTAAACGGTACTTGTTATGTTCTTCTTCCGAGCATTTGCAGTATGGAACCGTTTCCCAGTTTACGCGGCCGTGTTGAATATCGGTAATTCTTAAGAATTTCGGCCCTACAGGCTCATCCTTTGCACTTTCTGTATGGCCATATTGGATGTTTTCAGATAATTCCCCCACGGTCGTCCAGTACCATTCATCGGGTAAGGGATGTTCGTTGTGCGTGTTGTTGTTTATCACGTCAACTCCTTACACTGCCAGTTCTTCGTTCAACTCTGTCAGCAGGACAGTCAGATCATCGCCAAAAAGCTGCCGCGCGGCGATCAGTCCACCCCGGTCGCGGAGTTGGCCGTATTGAAAATCCTGCGGCGTCGCGCTCAGGTTGAGGGCGATGGTCTCGGCGATGCGGTCGAGCCACCAACGCTGCTGCTCGGTGAAGGCGCGCCCGCCCGCTTCCTGGGCGGCGAGCCAGTCCTGGTAGCGCTGTTGGACGTGCTCCGGGTAGGGGATCAGCTCGTCGTCGAGTTGCAGCGCGTGACGGACGAGGGATACGATGTCGGTGAGGGTGCGGGCAGTACGGACACCACGGACCTTTGTTTTTTCAAGCTGGGCGTAGGCTTGCCAGAGGGACTCGGTGGTCCAGGCGTGGGGCGGCATCTGGATGCGGTCCCGCAGCTCTTGGATCTGCTGGAGGGTGAGGGATTGGCGCCGGTAGGGCTGGCTAAAGATGAGTTGCAGAGCGGTGATCTCGTCGCGGTTTTGCTCCAGGAACTCGCGAAATGATGCCACCGTTTGTTGGGCCTGGTCGGTCGTAAAGGCCGCTTCGATGACGGCGTCCTTACTGATGTCGTCTATGGTAATCTCGGTGCGATGCTTGATGTTTTGCAGCTTGGTCCGGAGGTCGGGATCGTTAAAGGGGGCGGCGGCCTCGGACATCAACTGCGCGCTGGCGGTGGCGATGTGGTCGGGCGTCGTCACCACGCCCGGACCTCCGGCGAGGGTCTGCGCCCGGGTTTGGATCACGTCGAGATTCAGAGCGTCGAGCAGACTGGCAGCCAGGTGACGGGGGGATTGGCCGCCGGTGAGGGTTTCGACCTCGGCGCGTTCGTTTTCGGTGAGCAGGGGGTCCAACCGAGAAAGGCGCACGGCGAGCGATGTAAAGTCATCCTCGGTGCAAACGCCCCAGGCAAGGCGCTCCAGGAGCTTGCTCATAGAGATGGAACGATTGCGGTCGAGGGTGCCCGCGTCTATCTTGGGATGCTCGACCACGCCCACGGCGTCGACGATGACGAAATGGGTCTTGTGCTCGGCGCTGGGGCTGACGACCTGGAGATCGGTCTGGCTGATGACGCGGGTTCCGCGCCCACGCATCTGTTTGAAAAAGTTGGCCGAGCGCACGTTGCGCATAAAGAGCAAGACCTCTAGCGGTTTGACGTCGGTGCCGGTGGCGATCATGTCGACGCTGACGGCGATGCGCGGATAATAGCTGTTGCGCAGGTCGTTGATCAGGTCCTCGGGTTTGCGGCCGGTGACCTTGTAGGTGATTTTCTGGCAGAACTCGTCGCCCTTGCCAAATTCTTCGCGCACGATGCGGACGATCTCCTCGGCGTGGTTGTCGTCCTTGGCAAAGACGAGGGTCTTGGGGACTTCCTTGCGGCCGGGAAAGATCTCGGTAAAGAGACGGTCGCGATAGGTGCGGATGACGGTCCGAATCTGGTCGGGGGTCTGGACCTGGGTGTCGAGGTGGCGGCCCTCGTATTCCAGGTCCTCGTCGAGCCGTTCCCAACGCTCTTGGCGAGTTTTGCGGTCGCGCTTGCCCACCCACTCCCCGGCGTCTACCGTGCTGCCCTGCTCGGTGATCCGGGTGCGGATGCGATAGACCCAGCTATCCACGTTGACGCCATCTATGACGGCCTGTTCGTCGGTGTACTCCATCACCAGGTTCTGGTTGAAAAAGCCAAAGGTCTGCTTGGAGGGGGTGGCGGTCAGGCCGGTGAGGTAGGCGTCAAAATACTCCAACACCTGCCGCCAGACGTTATAGATGGAGCGATGGCACTCGTCAATGACGA
>JAAEPW010000996.1 GCA_024232355.1 Chloroflexota bacterium
AGCTCTACGAGGTATGGAAACCTCGTCTACATCGTAATCCTATTCAACTGAACCAGCACCTAACTTTATGACATTGCCCTGGTTCCGCCTAATCGTCCCGCGTCACGAGCGGCAGGCAAAGTATCTCTTGACAGTCTCACAGACAGCAGTGGCAACAATGATATCAGAAAAAAAGTCAGTCGAGTTGATGTAAAGAGATATGGGGCTATTCAGATTGCGGGGATGCTCCCAGTGATAAGCAATCAAAGCCTTATCGCTACATGCGGGGACGGCACGTCCCCAGTGAACATGTTTCAAGCATTGTACAAAGCTTTTTCTACGAACGCAGCTTCCACACAACCAGCATGACCAAACCAACGATCACCAATCCCGCTCCCCCCAAGACAACCAAGCCTCCCCCACCTACGTCATCCGGCGATTCGGTTGGCATTATCTCAGTGGAAGAGGATACGGGGGACAGTTTCTCTGTCGGCGGCGTGGTTGAAGTAGATGTAGCCGCAGTCTCTGCCGCGACGGATACCGGGGTCTCTGTGGGGACAACCGTTGACGTTGGCTTTGGTGTTGGCGTCGCTCGCCCGGTGGGTGTTACCGAGAGCATCGTGGAGGATACTGTAGCAGAAGGTGTCAGCGCGACGACAGAATTCCCCGTAGGGGTAAAAGTAGGCGTCGGTGGAAGGGGCGTGGACGTTGGTTGCTGTGGGCGAGGATTCGATTTCCTTTTCGTGGGCGTCGGTAATGGTACGGTCTGACGCTGGGGGTCCTGCCCCGGCGCGGCCCACAGATCGGGACCGGTTGCCGCAGCCGCCATCAGTATCGCCAAAAAGATCACCCACAGTCCATATTTTTTTCTGTTCATTGTCCTCTTGCCCTCTCTACTCGTGTTGTTTCTCAAAGTGAAGGGTAAACTCCCGATCACGATCCAGCGCCACCCGGTAAATGACCCAATTGTTGGTTGCTACCGTTGGTTGGGGTACGGCGTCTACCAGAACGCTTCCTTCCGGCAGACGAACCTGCACAGTCAGTGGGTGGCCAATCGTCCCCGGCTGTTTTTGCACCCGCAGGGAGTACGATCCTTGATCACTTTGCCATTCTACCACATCTTGAGGAAGCGTCCAGAAAAAGTAGCGCGTCTGGCTGGCAGAGGGTGCGAGCACACCCATCACTCCCAACGTTGTCCAAGGCCCTTCTTCAGCTTGCTGGACGGTCACCTCACCCGACGTACCTTCTCCCGTCAGGAGATTCTCGTCGGGCACAGGGATCCGGGTGGCATCCCAAAAGTCACTACCCTGGGGAACATAGACCCGCAAATAATTCCAGTTGCAGAGCCTCATCAATCTTTCATAGTTTGGTTCATACGGCATGTCCTGTTTGCAAGGGTAATCGGCCGTACTCGTGTGGGTATAGACCAAGGTGAGCGCCGCCTCAGGAGACGGCGGGCGCAGGTCTATCTGGTACGTGATGGTCTCTTTGACTCGCCTGTTGGTTTTGTTGTACCCCATGTTGGCGTCCAACACCATCAGGAAATCTTTTTTCTCAGCCTGCTCCTTTGGCATCGCTCCGTCCCAGTTCATCTCGGCCAACATTGCTGCCGCGTCTGGGTGCTCCATATAGATGAGCACGTGCTTTTGTTCCAAAAGGCGCATGATCGCTTGGGCCAAGGCGGCCCAGTCTACCTGACCCGTTTGCACGCGCTCCCAGGCCGCATTGGCGATCAGCCCCATAAAGGACTTGCGCCGCTGCCACCACCCGCCGTCTGTGGTGCCATCATCCGGAGTCCAGGCATCACGGATGTAGGCCATAAGCGTACTGCCATCTACCGGTTCATCCTCACCCGCTATCGTTAGCGGCCCGATGGCGTTGACCACGGCCTGCACCGCTCGTTGGTCGATGGCGACCACGCCGTCCACCGAGACGTCGTAGCCGGGGCGGTAGAGAGAGATAGCTTTGCGGGCCGCCGTGGGAAAGTCAGGCGACCAGTTGCTATCGCGGAAAACCCACAGCTCGATCCCCATATAACGGCGAAACGGTTCGGGAGGCGCGGGATAGGGCTGGGTAAAGTCATCCGCAGAGTAACTGTCGCGAAAGGTCATGGTAAGCACTTGGCCCGCTTCCACCCGTACCTCGCCGACGCCAGTGATAAAGCCGCCGCCGGGCCGCAGTTCGTCCTCGTTCAACACCAGAACCAGGTAGGTGCGTAACTCGTCTATTCCCAAAAGGTCGGGGGCGATGGTTGCAGCCGACAATCCCATTTGCAACAGCGGCAAGCCCTGCTCCAGCAACGTTGTTTTATCCGCTACCCACGGGGAGAGACTGGCCGTGTCCACCTGTGCCCAAGCGCTTTGGGTGCGCTCCACCGCTGCCAGCGCCCGCTCGAACTTGGACTGCTCGTTGGCCAAAAGGCCGGTCACGCTTTCCAGCGAGAGATCCATCGAACCCGCGCCGGTTTCTCCAAACGCGGCGAGTGCCGGTTCCAGCGCATCGCACGACAGCGCCCCCGCCTCGGTCAGGCCATCGGCCACGGTCAGCAGATGCGGGGCGGCGCGCAGATCACCACCGAACTTGGGCAGCCACCCCAGGGATGGCGCCAACTGGGCCAAGCCTCCAGCCTGCTGGCGCAGCGCCCCGACGTCGTCCTGCAAGTCGTGTACCAGGACGCACGCGGCTGCCGGGTCGAGAGACTGGGGATCGTCGGTCAGTGCCAGCGCCTGGGCCAGGTGCTGGCGGAGCGCCAGCCCGGTTTGGGCCACACCCACACCCCACGCGACGAGCAGCGCTATCCCCAAGAGGATGAGCACCAAGCTGCCCCTCTTGATCCACACGTTCTTGTCTTTTACGTCGTTGGTTCGGTCTTTGTTATTTGTCATTTCGTCAGTCATTTGTCATTTCCACGATGGGACGTCCCGCCCGTCGTGCGGCATCCTCCGGTGATAAATTGCGCTCAACTTCATCAATCCCTAATTCTTTAGTCGTCATTACCTGGTACATTTCCTGCGCCCACAGGTCCACATCTATCACAGTCACGTCCGATCTCTGACCTAAAACTTGTTGGGCGTACCAGAGGGTAAAGGTATGACTATCCTGCTCAGTCAGAATGACGGCCTGAGGCGGTGCCTCTCGCAGCGTACGATCGACCCACTCTATTGCTGTCCTGTCTGCGCTCAGGTCCATCTGTCCCCAGAAAAGCAACGCTTGCAACAGGGGCAAAAGTAATATGGCCCACGCGCCCCACCTCACTCGACGGTTCAACCAGTCTGCCACCTGTGACAACCCGGCCCCCAGCCAGAGGGCCACCAACGGCAGCGCGAGCACCAAGTAGACCAACGAGTCGGCGGTATCATAGCCAATGGCATAAAGGCTAAACAACCCAAAGGCGAGAGCCGAAGCAAAGGCGAACGACCGCCGCTCCTGCCACAAACGCGTCCAGCCCAGCCCAGCAAGCATCGCGCCCAGGGGGGTGAATTGGCGGGCAAGCAGTCCTGCCCATGCCAGCACTCGCTGCGGCCAGGCGACCAGTGGCAGACCAAAGAGATAGCCGTGGTACATTCGCCCGCTGACCAGCGTCCACCACCCTTTGAGGGTACGCACGTCTCCCCAGGGGGAGGGCGCGCCGCCCCGTGCCAGGAGGACTGGGCCATACATCATCCCCACACTCGAGAGCGCTAAAACGCCAACCTGCATTCGAGATTTCTTTTCTGTTTTCCACACTAGCAATGGGGCCAGAAATAAAAGTGTTGGATGGACGCCCATCCCCACACCCCACGCCAATCCCACCGCCCAGGCCGGTCCTCCCCGGAGCGCCAGGCACATCACCAGCGCGACGAAAAAGGCGGCTGGCGTGTAGACCTCTGTGATGATGGCCTGCGACCAAAAGAGTGGAGCCAGGCCGAGGCAGAGACCGGTGCAAATTGCGACTTTTGGATCATGACGGCTGCGGTCGTGCCGAATTGCCGCTGTTGTTAGGCATACTGCCCCGGTCGCCATTACGGCCGACATCAGGTTTAGGCGCCAGGCGGGGCCTTGCCAGGGAAGGTGGATGAACAGTTCACTCAGCAACAGATAGGCGGGGGAGCCTGGCGGGTGCGGGATGCGACCCCGCGCCACGGCTGTCACCAAGTCGCCGCCGTCGGCCCCGTGGTGCGCCCAGGTGATTGTGGGAGCCAGGGTCGCCGCGTAAACGGCCAACAAAATCGCTCCCCCGATAAATACAGAAACCCGCCCCGCCCCCCATTGCTCATTGCTCATTGAAGCATTGTTCATTCTTCACCGCGCCTTGGCCCACGTGACGGGTTGCGTCCCGGTCACATACCGCCAAAAACCGACCAGGGCCACGAGATTGGTAAAGCAGAAATAAAATACGGCGTACAGCGGGCCGCGCTGCATACCGCGCCGGGCGAGCGCATATCCCAGCAACGCGGCGGCGTAAAAGATGGTCTGCGCCAAGAAAACGAGCCGGTAGAACGGCAGGTCCAACAGGAACAGGTTGAGCACGTACGCGATTGGCAGCAAAAAGGGGGTAGCCGCCCAACGCAGCACGCGGTGCGAAAAGTATTGCCACGCGACCCACCCTCGCGCCGGGTTGAGCAGACCGGGCAGCCACAGGATGGACTGGAATCCCCCGGCCGCGATCCGAGAGCGACGCCGCCATTCTCCAGCCAGCGTGGGAGACGGCGGCTCTGTGACGGCGGCCTCCGGCTCGTACACGACTCGCCAGCCCGCTTCGACCAGGCGGAGCGACATCACAAAGTCGTCTATCAACGCGTTCGGTGGTGGCGGCTCAAACAGGCGGTGGCGGATGGCAAACAGTTCCCCCGCCGCGCCCATCACCGAACTGATGCCGCTATCACAGCGTTTGAGAAAAGACTCGTAGCGCCAGTAGAGGCCCTCGCCTCCGCCCGACACCCGCTTTTCGCCCGCCACGCCGCCGACCGCCGGATCGGCAAAGTTGCGCGCGATGGCCCGCAATGCCCCACGCCCAACCATCGCGTTGGCGTCGGAAAAGACGACGATTTCGCTGTCCAACAGTGGCATCACGCGATTGATGGCCGCCATCTTTCCCTGTCGCTGGGGTTGGTGGAGCAGGCGCACGTCCCGGTCAGCATAGGTTTTTACAATGTCTACAGTCTCGTCGTCCGAGCCATCGGTGACCACGGCTATTTCCAACTGTTCGGGCGGATAATCCAGGGTGAGGCTGTTCTCGATCTTGGCAGCGATGACAGCGGCCTCGTTGTACGCGGGAATCAGCAGCGTCATCGTTGGTGTGATCGCCGCCGCGCGGATGGGACGGCGCACCCAGCGGGCCACCAGACCGACCAACAGCGGATAGCCCAAGAATGTGTAGACGATGGTTCCCACAGCCAGCCAAAAGAGCAAGATCAACACGTCATTATCCTTGTTGCGCCGTCGTGGGGTTGGCGGGCGCGCGCCACAGCATCACGCCTAATCGCCAGGACAGAACGGCCCCCATCGCCACCGGCAGGATGACCGAGATCAGGTGCAATATGAATGCATAGGAGAGGGCGTTGGCTCCACCGATCCCAAAAACGGCCAGGGCTTGAACGCACAGATAGTGGAACACGCCAATGCGCCCCGGCGACGATGGAACCGCGACGCCAATCTGGAGCACGATCAACAGGAACAAGGCCGCCAGGACCGACGGCCGCACGCCTACCGCGCCGAGCAAGGTATAGTTGACTGCGCCGTATAGCACCCAGATCAACGCGGAACAAAGCAGCACGGGCAAAAGTCGCGATGTTTGTCCGAGGGTATCCAGACTGAGCAAGAGTTGGTTTGCCCACGTCACGACGCGGTGTATGGCCGGATGCTCCCAGCGCGTCGCCAGTCGTTCCAGCGTGCGGGCCAGCCGCCGCCGCCCGATCACTACTACTGCTACCATCGCCAGCGCCGCTCCGCCTGCGATCAAGAGTATTTGCTCCGATCCTCGCCACCAGGCCGGTAATGTCCCCACGGATTGCTCCAATCCGACCAAAAGCAGAAACAGAACCGACGCGACCAACATCAGCAGATCGAGGATAAATTCAACCATCAGGGTTCCCAGAGCATACGCAGTCCTGTCTGTATCGGCCAGGGTTGCGCGGGCCACGTCGCCAAGGCGGGCCGGTGACAGCACGTTGACCGCTTGCCCGATCAACAGCGCGGCGGTCAATCGGCCAAAGGGGGGCACGTGAGAGGCAGGGAACATCAGCCGCCAACGAAAAGCTCGGAGCGGCACGCTTGCCAGGTTGAGCAGCGTGGCCGCTATGACCAACCCATAGTCCACCTGCGCCAGGGCGGCTCGCACATCGGCCCAATCCCTGGCGCACACATAGACGAGCCACACCAGGCAGGCCAGGCTGAGCAGGATGCCGATCCACGCCTGAAGCCTGGCAAAACGGGTGCGTTGGCGTGGTCGTTCCGCTGTGGACGGCAAGCCGTCGTTCAATATGCCCCCTCCCCTCGAAGCACCGCCTGGGCCGTCATGAACAAGATGCGCAGGTCGAGCCAGATCGACCAGTTGCGAATATAATACAAGTCGTCCTCGATGCGCAACGCATAGTCGGCGCGGTCGCTGCGACCAGTCACCTGCCACCAACCCGTCATTCCCTGAGGCACGGCGAATCGTTTGCGGTGTTGGGGCTCGTACCGGTCGACCATCCAGGGCAGCTCGGGGCGCGGCCCTACCAGGCTCATGTCGCCCTTGAGCACGTTGAAAAGTTGTGGCAACTCGTCGATACTAAAGCGGCGCAGGGTACGGCCCACGCGAGTGATGCGCGGGTCGTCGGGCCGTTTGACAAAGGTCGGGGGACCGATGCTCGTCTCTTGCGCCAACTGCTGTTCGTTCGCTTCAGATCCCACGCGCATGGTACGAAACTTGAGCATACGGAAAGGTCGCCCCCCCTCGCCGATGCGCGGCTGGCGCAGGATGACCGGGCCATCCGAATCAGTCCGCACCGCCAGCACGGCTATCAGCATCAGTGGCGAGAGCAGTCCCAACATCAAACTGCCCCCGACGATATCAAAGACTCGCTTTACGACACGGTCGGGACCCTCGATGGCCGGTTCACGCAGCCCGATGAGGGGAATACCGGCAAATTCTTCTATCGAGGCACGGATAAAGACCAGGTCGAACACGTCGGGCACGACGCGCACGTTGACGGGCAGCGTTTGCAACGCCAGCACGATTTGCCGGGCCTGCTCTTGCGCGCGCGGGGGCAGGGCCAGGAGGACTTCGTCAATGGCGTGTTGGGAGACGATAGACCCAATATCCTCCAACGTGCCCAACACGGGGCGGTCGGTATAGGTCTTTTCCTGTTTGACCTCGTCATCGTCCACATAGCCCACCAACTCGAGACCCGTCCAGCGGTAGGCGCGCAAAGCCCATCCGAGTTCCTGCCCTACCGCACCCGCGCCGACGACGAGCGCGCGGCGAGGTTCGCCCAGTCTGTGCCCCAGTCCAAGCTTGAGCAACCACCGCAGGAATACACGCCAGCCGACCAAAAAGATCAAGTCGAGCAGGTAAAAGTAAAAGAACAAGAGCCGAGAAAATTCTCGAAAGAATAGGTAGGCAACCCCGGCAAAGACCAGGGTGGCCCAGGTGACGGCACTCCACACGGCCTGCACGTCGTTCAAATAGTGGAGCGCCCGCGCCGGATCATAGATGCGCAATCCAAGAAAGGCCATCGCCCAGATGGCGGGTACCAGCAAATAGAACCCAGGGCCAAAAGCCAATGGTTCATCCAGGGGGATGCCATAGGGTAGGGTCAGTCGCAGTATTCGAGCCAGGTGGAGCGCCAGCGCCGTAAGCGCCAGGTCGACCACCAGCAAGATCAAACCCAGGCGAGTTCCTACACGTTTGAGCATCAGTTTCCGTCTTGTTTATTTTCCAAAACCAGATGATAGACAACGCCATCCGGTCGCAAGGTTGCGTTAGGCAGAGAGCTTGTATTGTAATAGTTTGGGTCATTTCCGGCCAGGTAAATGGTCGAATCTGGTGGGAATTGTGCGATCATCGGTGCCAGGTCTTGGCCTGGAATGACATATTTGATGCGAATGTCCGGTCGCAAGCCCTCGACGGACCGGTAATAGAGTATCGTCTCCATCGGCGTATAGTCGACGAGCAGAATACTGTCGGGAGGTAACGTCTCCAGGGCGCTGCAGCCATAGTCTGCGGCGCCAAAGTAACCGTTTTTGGCGGGCCAGAGAAAGAAACGGTTGGGATCTCGCCCCGGCAATTCGCGAATATCCATCGGGTTGGTGTCCGTTGCCGTCAGCAGACGAACTGTCCCATCATAGGTCAGGATGGGTACTAGGGCAATCAAGGCGATGATCAACAGCTTGGCGCGCCTGTTGTTGACCCCAGGCCACTTTGTTGAAAGCGCCTGCCAACCGCGCCCAATAAAAAATGTAAATGCAAGATAACTGGGCAAATAAAAGGCGTATTGTTCGTTGATGTGGTAGCTAAAGGCAAAGAGCACGTCGGTCGCATACACGATGGCCAAAGCAATCCAAGGTGTCGCTTGGCCTTTGCGCCACACGTCGATCCAACCCCATAGGCCCAATAGGCCAGCCAGCCCGACAAATTGCAGCCCCAGGAATCCTCCCCAGAGGATCGCATCGCGTGGCAGACTGCTCAATGAAAAGTCAAACATTGTGTGGCTATAGTCGTCACCCGAGTGGAAAAAGTACAAGCGCAAGCCGTCAAATAGACCTCTGTCACCCATTTGCCATTTGATGGCGGCAAAAAAAGGCAACAGCCCCACAACACAACACAGCAACAACCACAGCCACCGGCGTTTGCTCAACCACTCTCTCCGCTGCCATAACACGAATCCAATCGCCGGGAGGAGCAGCAGGGCCATCTGGTGAGCGAGCACAGTCACCCCGAAAAGAAGCGCGGCTGCCAGGATCGGCCAGGTGCGTTCAGAGCGCCAGCTCGACCACAGCCAGAGTTGCAAAACCACCAAGAGCAAAAAGATCGCATAGACTTCTGCCCGCACAGCATAAGACCAAAAGGTATGAGACACCGTCAAGCTAACGGAAGCGATGGTTGCTCCGGTGGACGTCAAACCCAACGCGCGTCCCCCCACATATACCAACACAATAGTACACGCAGCCGCCACCGCCGAGAGCAAATTGACCCGGTACGCGGCATCGCCCCACGGCAAGCGGAGAAAGAGCCGGGCGGCCTGGAACCACAGCCAATGACCGCCACCGTCGGCGCGCAGTGTGCCCTCGAAAGCGGTGCGTTGAAAGTAGGCGTCGTCGCCCCAGAGCACGGTGGGGGCCAAGGTAACAATGTAAAAGAAAAGCACGACGACAAATAACACCAGGGGCAAGATTATTACGCGCCACGTGACTGGCTCGGCCTCATGTTCGGGTGAGGTTGACGGTTCGGCGTCGAGCTTGGATTTTGTTTCTTCCTCAACCGGTGTTTGTGGATCGGTCGGTTCGATGGTTTCGATCTCGGGGAGTGGGTCAGTGGCCCTCTTTGCTTGCCACTCGTGCCAGGCAACCCAGAGTTGCCAACCGCTCATCGCGCAAAGCAGTCCCCACAACACGCGCTCCCACCAACGCGGCCCGATCAACGCCAGGCTCAAGCTGATGAGAACCAAGCCAACCGAAAGCCACGCCTGAAAGCCGGCAGCCGCCAGTCGAGCCCGCAAGCGCTCACCTCGACGCCGAGCATCGTAGGAATAAAAGCTGAGGGCGGCCAAGATCACGGCCGCACCCAATATCCATAGCGCGTTAAAGAACACGTTCACCCAATCAATCATACGACGGCTCTACTTTCACTCGGAAATCCCCATCAGCCACCCGGATGTCGAGCCCATCCCCCGGCGCGACCTGCTCCACGGAACTCACAATAGTCTCTGCCTCTCGATGGCGTACGATGGCATAGCCCCGCTCCAGTGTTCCCAACGGGCTGACACCGGACAACCGTCCAACCAATCCTCCCAACCGTTCACGGTGCAGCACCAGTGCGTGACGTGTCGCTGCCTCGGCACGGCCTAGCAGGTCGTCCACACGCTGGCGGGCTTGAGTCAGTTGGATCTCGGGCGAGAGATGCCGCAGCGCCCGCATCTGCTCGACCAACCGCCAACGCCGCTCCTCAACACCCGCTTGCAACGCCGTCCCCAGCGCCGCCGAGAGCCCCATCACGTAGGCACGCAGTTCCATCCGGTCGGGCGCGACCAATTCGGCGGCGGCGGAGGGCGTGGGGGCGCGCACATCGGCGGCGAAATCGGCCAGGCTAAAGTCGGTCTCGTGCCCCACGCCGCAGATGATGGGAATGCGGGAACCCGCGACGGCGCGAGCCACCCGCTCGTCGTTAAAGGCCCACAAGTCCTCCAAGCTGCCGCCGCCACGGGCGACAATGATGACGCCCACATCGTCGCGCACGTTGAGGGCTTGGAGCGCGGCCACGATCTGCGGTGGCGCTGCCTCCCCCTGCACCTGCGTGGGCGCGAGCAGCACCTTGGCCAACGGGTAACGCCGCCCCAGCACGTTGAGAACGTCGCGCAGCGCGGCGGCGGTTGGAGAGGTAACGACGCCGATGCAGCGCGGAAAGTCGGGCAGCGGGCGCTTGCGCTCCGGATCGAACAAGCCCTCGGCCTCCAACCGGGCCTTGAGCAGTTCGAACTGCCGGTAGAGGTCGCCCACACCGGCGGGCCGGAATTGATCCACGTAGAATTGGTAGCGTCCCTTGGCCTCGTAGACGCCCACCCGCCCGTGGGCCAACACCAAGTCACCGCTCGCCGGTAAATAGCTCTGTTTTTGGGCAGCGCTGCGCCACATCGCGCAACTGATCTCGGCTCCCGCGTCCTTTAACGTGAAATAGCAGTGGCCCGAGGAGGCACGGCTAAAATTAGAGACCTCTCCCTCGACCCACAGATCACGCAATTCAGGATCGCCCTCGATGATGCGGCGGATGTGGCCGTTGAGTTGGCTGATGGTGTGCGGCTCGGAGAAGGATGAGCCGCCCGGGTTTCCAAAGAGGTTGAGTTGTTCAAACATAACGAGGGTATGATAACGCAGCGGGGGGAAGGTGTCAAGTACGGTTGACAGGCTGTTGAGTGCGGCTATAATGACCCCAAAACCTGATATTACTCGTTAGGCGGCAGCCGAATGCAAGCCCCAACATTTGATATGGCTCTTTGTCCTGCAACTTGAAAAAATCGCAAAGGAGATACTTATGCCGTGGACAACCTGGATTGATATCGTGCAGAATCCCGCAGAAACAGAAAAAGACGTTCAAGATCTCTACAAACGTACACGAAACTCAAAAACAGGCCAAGTACCTGATACAGTACGCCTCAACAGTTTAACTCCACAAGTTGCCGGCCTACTCGACGAGTTAAGCCGAGCAATACAGCGCAACGCAACAGGTCTAAAACCTCGAGAAAAGGAAATCGCAGCGTTAGTGACGTCAGTTTTGAACGGCTGTGTTCATTGAACAGCCAGTCATATTGAGGCCCTCGGTCGAGCGGCCAGAAATGAGACGTTTGCAAAACAAGTGGCAGAGGATTTTACAAAAGCGGACCTGAGTCCACGAGAACGTTGTATTGCCGAGTTTGCCGTCAAGGTAACACGCGCCCCAAATGCTTGCAGCCCTGCTGATCTACGGCAACTGCGGGATGTTGGCTTGACTGACAAGGATATTCTAAGCTTGGTGCAAATTGTAGGCTATTACAATATGAGCACTCGGCTTTTTGAATCGCTCAGTACTATAGATGATTAACACACAGTTGGGGCGCTTTCGTTAAAAAAGATGAATGTAAGAATGTTGGAAGGAGAAATTTACGAGTTCTCTGAGGATGAAGAAGGATATGCTCATTGGCTTGCTGAACATCCCCAAGGGTTTGTCATCAATGTGAAGCGGGGCAGCCTTGCAGATGAGGTGGTCTTGCACCGAACTACTTGCCATTGCATTGGTGGAGATGCAGGAAATACTCGAGGAGCACGTATAGGAGAACGATCCACCAGGGTTTGTTCACTTGAAGTGACCAGCCTCAGCAACTGGGCTGAGCGACGTGGACGCGTTCTTGCACCGTTCAGTCACGATTGTTTACAATGCAAACCTCTTGATGTGAGTTCCACAGTGAGACAACGACTGGTAAACGAACGAATCCTGCAACAAATGGCACTCAAACGTGATCTGCGCTTTCTACATGGTCAGAAACAGCAGATTCTATTTTGGCTAGGGTTACTTGGCGGCCCATTTGCTTTATCCTTTGTTTTGACAAGTCAATTGACAATGAAAGCACCTATCTGGCCAATAATCGTCTTTGCTATGCTGCTCAACACTGTTTGGGCTTTGATCATAGCATTGGGTCATCGCTCGATTGCTTGGGAGGAATTCAAGAATTTATCTTACGTGAGACAGCAGCGAAGGCTATACTATGAGTCAATGTGGCTACGCGCGTATCAGGCAGGTTATGTTATTTTCGCCTCTGTTGTCCTTCTCTGGGGTATGGTTGATATGGGCCGAGCTGCGGAGAGGAAAGGATGGATCGAGTGGGACAATTGGCTTGAGGTGCTCTTGGTGGGAAGCTATGTTGCCATCATTGCCTTTCTGTTATGGAGAAGGCTGTGGCTGATGAAAGTTGCCGTTGAGGGAACACGTGTTCATCGTTGGCTGGGCAGAGTAATTGTAATTGTCTATGGCGTCGCAGCAAGTGCTCAATTCCTTCTTCCAGCAGGGCGACTGCTCAAAGTCACAAGAGGAAAAGAGTACGCGGTACGAATTATGGGGCCACTTGTGCTCAGCGGGCTTTGGATATTAACGCTTGCTATCGGCGTAGCGGGAGTCCTTTGGTTACTAGCAGCATGTTTACAATATCGAGCTTGGCGGGTACTAAGTCAAATAGTGGAAGGCGCCCCCTAACCCGCATTGGAGTCCGACCGCGCTCCACGCGTGCACAGCGGCGGATCAATTCAGCCATTACAAGGTCACAAGCCCGCCCGAAAACTGGCACAAATCGTTATTCATTGGTGATGATTACTTATGCGCATCGGCATTGACGCCCGTATCACCCACTATACCCGGGGAGGAATTTCAAACTATGTGCTGCGTTTACTCAAGGCACTGGCTGCCCTCGACGCGGACACGGATTACCGCGTGCTGCACAGTCGCAAAGATCATGGCCCTCCGATTCCGGGCCCCAACTTTCACCCGGTCGCCTGCTGGACGCCTTCGCACAACCGGTTGGAACGTTGGGCTTTGGGGGTAGAGATGGCACGATTGGGCCTCGACCTGCTGCACACCACCGACTTTATTCCGCCCGCCTTTGGCTACCGCAAATCGGTGATCACGGTCCACGACCTGACCTTTTTCCACTACCCGCAGTTCCTCACCGCCGAAAGCCGCCGTTACTACAACCAGCAGATCGGGTGGGCGGTGCGTCGCACCGAGCACATTCTGGCCGACTCGTACACCACCAAGTCTGATCTGATCTCAATGTTGGACGTGCCGCCGGAAAAGATAACGGTCGTGCATCTGGCTGCCGACGCGGCTTTCCGTCCGTTGGACGAGGCACAGGTCACACAAGTTATCGAACACTACGATCTGGAGCCGGGCTATTTGCTCTGCGTGGGGACGCTGGAGCCGCGCAAGAATCTGCCGGGGCTTTTGCAAGCGTATCACTTGCTGCTCGACACAAATGTGACGACTGCGCCATTGGTGCTGGTCGGCGGCAAGGGGTGGTTGTACGACGAAATTTTCGAACAGGTCGAAGAGTTGCACCTGGTGGATCGAGTCCACTTTCTCCAAAACGTGACAGACGCCGACTTGCCAGCCATGTACAATGGTGCCGGCCTGCTGACGACGCCGTCATTCTACGAAGGGTTTGGCTTGCCAGCGCTGGAGGCGATGGCCTGCGGCACGCCGGTCGTCGTCGCCAACCGGTCCTCGCTGCCAGAGGTCGTGGGCGATGCGGGGCTTTTGGTAGATCCGGATGACGTGGACGACATCGCACAGGCACTGGCGCGCGTGTTGACTGACGAACCACTCCAGGCCCAGATGCGGGGTTTGGGACTGGCACAAGCAGCACGCTTTACGTGGGAGCGAGCGGCACGGGAGACGTTGGCCGTGTATCATAAAGTGTTGAGGAGCTAATATCATCAAGGAGAATGGCCAGATGAAGGTATTATTTCTGACACCCCAGATGCCCTACCCGCCCCGGCAGGGAGCAGCGTTGCGCAACTGGGGCCTCATCTCTGGATTGGCGGCACGGCACGAGGTGTCGGTGCTCTCATTTTTTACCCCAGAGCAAACCCCAGAGCCTGTTGACGCTATGCGGGAGATCTGCCACGTCGAGACGGTGCCGTTCCCGTCGCGCACTATCCGCGCTCGACTGCGCGACATGCTCACCACGCGCCAATCTGACCTGGCATTACGGCTGGAATCAGAGCCGTATGCCCGGCGGCTGGCGGACTGGCTGGCAAACGAGCCTTTTGACGTCGTGCAGATCGGGGGGATTGAGATGGCACCCTATCTTGACGTTTTGGATGCGGCCCGTCCACGGCCTCTAGTCGTTTTCGACAACCTCAACTGCGAGTACCTGCTCCAAAAGCGAGCTTTTCTCACCGACCTGCGCGCACCCGCTCGCTGGCCTGGGGCGGCCTACTCGTTCGTCCAGTGGCAGCGATTGCGCCGCTACGAGGCCCAGGTCTGCCGCCGTGCCGACCGCGTGCTGGCGGTCTCTGATGTAGATGCAAAGATGCTGCGCGAGTTGGTGCCGGGGCTCGACGTGACCGTCGTGCCCAACGGCGTCGACACACAGGCTTATCAACCCAAGTCCCCAGATCCCGACCTCCAAATTCCAGAAAACTCGTTGGTTTTCACAGGGACAATGGACTTTCGGCCCAACGTGGATGCCATACTGTGGTTTGCACAAAAGGTGTTGCCACGGGTACAGGCCGAGGTACCAGACGTACACCTTTTCGTCGTCGGGCAGCGTCCGCACCGGCGGTTGGCGGGGTTGCAGGATAACCCAGCGATCACGCTGACGGGCTGGGTAAAAGATACACGCCCCTACATCGCGGCGGCGGCGGTCTACGTCGCGCCGCTGCGCATCGGAGGCGGGACGCGGCTCAAACTGCTAGAAGCGATGGCAATAGGCAGGCCAGTGGTCGCCACGCGCCTGGGGGCGGAAGGCTATCCGGTGACCGATGGACACGAGATGTCGTTGGCCGACACACCAACCAATTTCGCTGCCTCAGTGGTGACCCTGTTGCGCGCGCCGGAGCGGCGGATTGAGTTGGGACAAATCGCGCGGGCCTTTGTCGAACATCAGTATGATTGGCACGCCATCGTGCCTCGGGTGGAGGCGGTCTATGCTTCCGAGTCCTAAAAGCTAGCTCTTTAGCTATCAGATGGTTCAGACTCGTCCAGACCCCGCCCCAGGAATTTCCGGGGGCGATTGTGGTTGTCACTTGGCCGTTGCCCCAGTCCAAGATACTGTCATTTAGGCTTTACCAGTCTTAAATAGTCCCCCGCTCGAGTGTTGGTGATGCTCTGACTGCCTCGCCGGGTGATGAACCACCCGGCTCAAAAGCTGTCGGATGCGTAGCATCCGTACCCTCCTGCGGAGGCTGTGCTGAGCCCGCGCAGCGGGATTCGGCTATGAGCTTGGCGGTTTAGCGCCAACCGGCTCTGTTTGAACGTTTTCACTCAAAAATAAGGTGTCAAGCATTACCTTGGAAATTTGCACAGAACAGGGGGAAAGAGTATACTAACAATGCAGAGGCATCATTCAAAACCAACTTGTATTTCGCCACACATTTTAAGCGAAATCGTCAAGTACGACGTTGTTTCTGAACAACGCCTCAAGCATCGCAGTTCCTGCCGAGTCCGAGGCACGGTCAGGATGGTGATGGTGCCCATCCACTGTCAGAATTCACCGTGAACCTATCGGAAATTAGGACAGGTGTTTTGTTTACGAACCACAAGAGGTACCCATGTCCCCCACATTCACCCCCAGCAATGCGTCTACCCCAACGTCAACGTCAAAACACTTGCCGGCCAAAAAAGCAACCCGCCAGGGTATCCTGGATGGGCTGGAATGGCTCCAAGGACGCGTCACAGCCAATTCTAACACCAACCCTACTATCAATACATACAAAGACTAATGATGGAACATACCCTTTCTCCCGACACCCAACCCGAGGCCGAAACAGTGCTGATCCAACTGCTGCGTCAAGCGCCACCTTTCTGGCCCTTCCACACCCGCACCCCCTCACCAGTCCCTGGGATGCCGGTTGGGCACGCGATTTTGATCCGGTGAGGACGGTAGCCGAGGCTCTGGGAATTCTGCTGGATCGACAGGTTTGGCCTGTCCTTGTCAAAACACGTTCTACCGCACCTCAAAAAGATATGCACACCTTGCCCCAGAAACGGGCCAACGTGGCTGGAGCCTTTGCCTTGCAAGATTAGGTGCAGGGCAAACGATTGCTCGTCCTGGATGATCTATACGACTCTGGAGCAACCTTGGAACAAGTGACACGTGTCCTGCACTGGGGAGGTGCCGCGCGTGTATGCACCATCACTCTGACGCGCACCATCCACACGGATACATAGGAGCGCATTCAATGAGCAAAGCACACTGGCTCGCCCTGAGCGCATTGCGAGGCGTCGGCGGCGTGACTATCAGAAAGCTAATTGAGCAGTTTGGGACCGTCGAGGCAATCTTTGATGCTTTGGACGCAGACCTGCTGCGCGTGCCACGGATAACGACCGATGTCATAGCCCGTATGCGCGCTATCTCACTAGACAATCTAAAAGCCAAACTCGTCCAACTGGCCAATGAAGGTTTCCAAGTGCTGACCCAGGATGACCCACTCTATCCGCCGAACCTAAACCAAGTGTCCAGTGCGCCGCCGCTACTCTTTGTACGTGGACAACTGCAAGCGCGCGATTCCCAAGCGGTAGCAATTGTAGGAACACGCCAACCGACACCCCAGGCGATCCGTTTAGCCGAGACACTCGGCCAGGAACTGACACTCCGTGGCTTGACGATTGTCAGTGGGTTGGCCATAGGTATCGACACCGCCGCGCATCGTGGGGCGCTGCGGGCAGAGAACGGACGTACCCTGGCTGTGCTCGGCTCCGGGTTGCGAGCCATTCATCCCCGCCAGAACATTCCCCTGGCCGAAAAAATAGTCCAACGCGGAGCACTGCTCTCCGAACTCGTTCCCGACATCCGTGTGTGTCCGGCCAACTTGGTGGCCCGTGACCGCATTATCAGCGGCTTGAGCCTGGCGGTAATCGTGGTTCAAGCTCAAAAGAAAAGTGGCAGCCTGGATACGGCAAACAAAGCCCGTCGCCAGGGCCGTTTACTCTTTGCAGTACCCGGCAGCCCAGGTACAGATAGCCTATTAGCCAGCGGTGCTCAACCCCTGCAGCCATCAACCATTGATTTCGATCGCCTGAACCAACGCATCAACGAACACACCATTGGCAAGGATCAGGTACAACAACTAGAGCTTTGGTAAAGATATTCCCTCAACACACAACATAAGGAGGAAGCAATGTTCGATCAAACAAAGGCACAAGCAGCCATTCATCAGATCCACGAGGGGTTGCAGGCACTGAGCCAAACATTCGACCAGGAGGACACCGACGGTTGGCTGTCGTGGCCTCCTGTGGCGCTGGATATGATGCTAATAGCCAATGTCAGGCTACAAGCCATTCAACAGATGGGTGTGGCTCTTGAAGAGAATCCCCTGTTCATTCCAGACCTGGAATGTGAACCACGAATGTATCTCATAGATGCCGAGGGCGGATTGTTCGTGATGATCCTTCCCGGTGATTCAGATCATGACGAGGAATTCGAGTTGGTCTTTGACGGACTGATGACAGAGATAAACAAATCGACTCGAGATTACGAGCTTTGGATTTTAGACGATACAGACACACGGATGATCGAGCTTCCAGGCACCGGCACCCGCTTGGCCGACGATCTCTTTGAAACTGAGACCATCACCGAGGACTAGATTGAAAATGACCACCAACTCAACCCTTGATTCCCACGCCGCCGCGCTCCTGCATGAGCAAGGCTACCTTACCCTGCCCCAATACGAACAAAAAGCGATGCTTTCCCACTCTGCTGCCCGTCGCCGCCTGCGAGGATGGCACGAATCAGGCCTGCTGGACCACCACTTTGGCCAAGGCGCCCCTCGCCACTACACCGCCCCCGACCACCCCCCGATGCTGGGCCGCGACGCCCGCTGGCGGCTGATCGTCCAGGATCTGCTAGAACAAGAAAACTTTGTCGACCCGGTCGAATACCGCGGACTGGTCCGAGAGCAATTCTCACTGGAGGACAACCGCACAACCGGCCGAGACCTGGCCGCCTGGGTGCAAGCCGGTCTCTTGCAGAGAACCGGTCCCCACGGCCAAGGCAGCATCTACCTGCTACCAGACGCCGATCCCCAAACCTGGACCCCCAAGTCACAAAAGGTGCTCGACGGCAGAGCTTTCCCTCTCCACCGTTGGGTCATCGCTCGCCACATCATCCAGCAACAAGGCCACCTCACCCTCGCTCTCCTCGCCAAGCAAGCCAACGTCTCTATCCACACCGCCCAACGCGACGTCAACACCTGGGTGACCCAAGGTTGGCTGGATCGCCTCGGCACCGGCACCCACATCTACTGGCGTCTGCCCGGCCAAGGCCCGCTCGCCGATCACGCCCCCGACCGATCCGAGCGCGTGGCTCGGATCATAACAGAACTGAAAGAAACAGGCGCTCTAACAGCCATAGGTGCAGCAGAACTGAACCACTGCGCCCTCGCCATCGCCCGCCGAGACCTCAACACCGCAGTGCTCGCTGGTCAGGCCGTCCGCGTCCGCTTCAGAGGCATCATCTGGCTCTCCTTCCCCCTGCCAAAATCACTCAACTGGGCCGATTGGGGTGAGCCCGTTCTGGCCCTGGCCCGGCAAAACAAGTACAAAGGTCAGGAGGAACTCTTGGAAGAGTGGCAGTGGAACGCCCTATCAAAATCCCTACCCGTCACCGCTAGAGAAGCCGCCAAAATCTGGGCCATCGGCGCAGCCACCGCCCGCCAACGTTTGGCAGTCCTGACAGCGGCGGGGATAGTAACACGAAAATCAGGCGGGCAGCATAAACCGGATCGGTTTGAAAAAATAGATTAGGACTTGTTACGGTTCAGTCAAGACTTGCCAAGTCTTTGTGCAGGCATTTGATAGCAAAATCAGTTTGAGGTACTGGTTCAGTTGGGTGGGATTTCTGGATAGTCAGCCAATTGTGGCTCAAAAAGGGGCTTGTAGCCGAGGTTTCCATACCTCGCAGGGCCTTACGCGCTATGGAAAGCGCGGCTACATCGTAATCCCATTCAACTGA
>JAAEPW010000997.1 GCA_024232355.1 Chloroflexota bacterium
CCCCCCAGCCCTGCCCCCCACCCTGACCCCGACCCTGCCCCCGCCCCTGCCCCAACCCCAGACCCTGACCCTGACCCCCCTCCAAGCCCCGACCCCAGCCCAAGCCCCAACCCTGCCCCCAACCCCAACCCCGACCCTATACCCAACCCTGACCCCGACCCTATGCCCAACCCCGACCCCGACCCAGACCCAAAATCAATCTGCATGCCCGACCCAATTGTATGCACAGCTTCCACAACGCGACTGAACCTGGCCGATGCTTGACGCCAACTCGCAGTATTCACAATTTCCGCCATTGTACAATGAATGTACCACCGTTATCCCATGAAAATACCGCTGTTGTACCACCAATGTGCCACCATAATTTGACATTTTCAGTGGAACAAAGCATGACCAACGGCGGTACATTTGTGGTACAATGGTCGTTTTCCGTTTTCAGTGTTTGAATCTTGAGCTGCGGCTTCTCTGCTAGATGTTACCTTATATACTCTTGATGTTACTAACTTAGGAGGATGTTGCTATGGCGATAGCATTCTTTCAGAATTTGCTGGGCAAGTTCGAGCTGACCGGCATCCCTCCGGCACCGCGGGGCGTTCCGCAGATCGAAGTCACGTTCAACATCGATGCCAATGGGCTCCTGAACGTGTCGGCAGTGGACAAGAGCAGGGGCAAGCAGAACAAGATCACGATCACAAATGACAAGGGTCGTCTGTCAAAGGAAGAGATCGAGCGGATGGTCAAGGATGCCGAGGATTACAAGGCGGAAGATGATAAGCAGCACGACCACATCGGTGCAAAGAACTCGCTCGAGTTGTACGCGTTCAACATGAAGTCGACCGTCGAAGACGACAAGATCAAGCTACACTGAGCCTTATTGCATTGCTGCGGTTTCCGTTTCATTTCAGGCTGCATTTGACCAGATGCTAGACTATTATACCATTCTTCTTCAAAGTTTGTCACTTGGAAAAACGCATCAATTCAATTGGTTAGTTCTTTTTTCAGGACAAGCTCTCCAAAGCGGACCGGAAGGCAATTGCGGACAAATGTGAGGAGATCATCCGTTGGCTGGACACGAATCAGTTGGGGGACAAGGAAGAGTACGAGCACAAGCAGAAGGAGATCGAGGCGGTGTGCTCGCCGATCATCATGAAGCTCTACCAGAGCGCCGGAGGAATGCCCGGAGGAGCAGACGGGATGCCAGGCAGATTCCCAGGTGCGGGTGCGGGTGGCCCAGCTCCGGGACCAGCAGGCGCTGGCGGACCGACAATCGAAGAAGTCGACTAAACACCGATCCTAGTATTCGCCTGCTGAGAAATTTAAATC
>JAAEPW010000998.1 GCA_024232355.1 Chloroflexota bacterium
CTCTTCCTGCTGAAAGTACAATCACGGTAGACTATGATGTTCTTAAAAGTGCAATTGAAACTGTAACAGTCATCGATACTGCGACTTTGACATTTAATGATGTGACTGAATGAACGGTAACGCCAGGAGCTTTTGGTTCCAAATACATTTTGATTAACGGCATTATGTATGAACATCGGCTAACCACCGCATAAACGTGACTTGGCTAATCGGCGCACTGTGAGTTTTCTCACCCGCATTGTGGTTATTTGCCTGGCAAAGGTACTCACCCCGCACCTGCCAAGCGCGTTATGCGAACCGTTAGCGTGCGACACGAAGTCGTGCAAGTATTTGTTGTGATTGCTGCATCAAACGGAACTCACGGGGATGCAGCAATACACAACCCGGTTTTCTGCAACCGGTATCCTACCCGGATGTGCGTCGCTGGTAACGGCGGGGTGCAAAGCCCTTGGTCTTTAGGCCCAAGGACTAAAGGCTCCGGGAACAAGTGTATCCCTCACCCGCTAGTTCAGTGTAGCGCGGCTGAACACCAGGGATGGCAACGGAATCGTGAGAGGACGTTGCGACTGCTAGCACCAAAGCGGTCGGGGGCTCGGATAGTATGGTATGGTCAACATATGTGAACCGCTGATAAACGTCGTAAGTTGCAACAAGCCAAAGGTGCTGGGCTGCTCTTGGGCAGCCGAACCCTCAACAAGGGTTCACAGGCTTGGACCAAAAAAAAGGTAAGGGGTCAAGTATAGGTGCTGCTAACTCACCTATCGCAGAAGTCGAATCCCCGGCGGAGAGGCGGGACCTAACCCACACATTGTGATACTTGCTCGGAACGTGGTAAGCTCGTAGGTCTCCCGGTGGATACGTCCACGCGGGAAAGCTTGCCGCAAGGCAAGCCGATGGGCCTGCGGGTAGAGGATGGTGGAAAAAGCGAATGTCTCCCTGTAATCGGGAGAATAGGGGTTGAACCTGGCGGTTGTACCGTGAGTGCAGCCAAAAGGGTATATCACTCCACGCGAAAGCGGGCTGACTTCCTGTCCAGGTCGCTCGTCACGAGAAAATTTGGCAAACCACTTTTATGAGGGAAAGCAGATGACGGCGGGCTACGGCCTTAGCTGGTGCGCCCTCCAGTGGAGCAATCCACATAGTGGCTCCAAGTGTGTATCGTGAAGTTGTGATAATGTGGTATGATTATCATAGCGGGTCCTACCAGGGGGCCTTTGAGTGGCTTGAGCTACCGTGCGGTGAAAGTCGCACGCGGGGTTCTTAGGGGGCTTGGGGCCAGCAATGGCCCCCGGCTACCCGACGCGGTAAGAATAAAGAGTCGGAACCGGCAATTATACGTGCAGAAAGGAGGGATAGAAAAAGCATAAAAATATCGGCCCTTTCCGTAAGGATCAGAATCGGCAATTATATGTGCAAAAAGGAAAGGGGCACTGGTTCAGTTGGGTGGGATTTCTGGATAGTCAGCCAATTGTGGCTCAAAAAGGGGCTTGTAGCCGAGGTTTCCATACCTCGCAGGGCCTTACGCGCTATGGAAAGCGCGGCTACATCGTAATCCCATTCAACTGAACCA
>JAAEPW010000999.1 GCA_024232355.1 Chloroflexota bacterium
ACGGACCTCTTATGAACCCTGCCGAATCGCTTACATCCTACATGCATTACGCACAGCTCTGTTTGCCGACTGTGAAATCGATGACTCCAAGCTACTGCATTGCATCGGTTGTCCATCGATTTCACCTTAGGCCCTTGAAGAGTCTCGTGCGCCCACCGGGCTCCACTCTGACGAGGTGCCAAGTCTCTGGTGCGCCGGTGCTTCTATATGTTTCAGGACTCAGCCATGTTCCAGGGACTGGATCAAGCACTGAAGGAGTCGAGGAGGAGCACGGACGGAGGAACCATGCGGCCAGGGAACAGCAGCTCGGAGGCAACCTCTGGTTGGAGCCATCCAGGCGCAGCGCCATTCGCAATGGATGTCGTTTGGACCTGGGATGAGCGCTCAAGGCACAAGGACAAGAGCCCGGTCACTGTGGGTCGCACCCAGTGCCCCCTAGCTCCAACTTAAGCAGGGGGAGATGTGGTGTTCGGGCATAGTTAGTGTTGTTGTTGGCCCCATATTGAGCGCCATGATATTACGTATGTAACAATATGCTGATTTCTTAACATGGTGCTACTGTTCGTCTACCGGTCCCGATCAAGGGATCGAGTTCATTGTCTTGCCCCGTCCGCGTTGTCGTCAGGTCGTGTGTAAATAAACACTGCC
>JAAEPW010001000.1 GCA_024232355.1 Chloroflexota bacterium
AGGGACGTAGATCACTGCTATACTTATGGCGATCCCAAAATGGGGTCTGTCCGGTCTGTGGGAACAAGATCAGCGAGGAAATCGGATGGGATAATCATCACATCGAGTGGCGAGTCCACGGTGGCTCCGACACGATGGACAACCGAGTCTTGCTGCATCCCGCCTGTCATCGTCAGTTACACTGCCTTGCTTGATCTGTTTATCGCCGCGTCCTACCAAGGGGCGTTCGTAGCGGCTTGAGCTACCGTGCAGTGAAAGTCGCACGCGGGGTTCTTAGGGGGCCGAGGGGCCAGCGATGGCCCCTGGCTACCCGACCAGCAGTAGGCAACACTATTTGCGGCTATGTGCTCAAGTTCTCTATGTAGGAGGCAAGCCAGATGATACCTGTTTTCGAAATGATTGCAGCACTCTTTGCTTTGCTTACCCTACTGGCGTTGATTATCGTGATTGAAACAATTGTACTCAGGCTATTCAAGTATGGCTCGTTGTGGCGCTCCCTTCTTACCTCGTTGGGAATGAATGTGGCTTCTACGGTTATAGCGTTCACAATCGGAGCGATTTTGGGCACTAATCATTTTTGGGGATCTGTTCTTTCTCCTTCTGAATTCACAGGGCTCGTCCAGTTAAAAAGTGGCCCGTTGTCTGGTCATCGTATACCTGCTGCGTTATTCTCTTTGTTAATCTGGTGGGTGGTATCGGTGATAAGCGAAGGAGGGATATTAATGTTAGGGGAAGACATCGAGTCCCGCAGAACTTGGGAAATGACACTAATTGCCAACACAGCCAGCTATGTCCTGCTATTCGGCTTGTACATCAACACTATCCTTTGAGACGACAACTTGGAGTAATCGGAAT
Organism: Chloroflexota bacterium; assembly: GCA_024232355.1. Next base: position 856 of record JAAEPW010001000.1, read on the forward strand.
GCCATCTGAGCAAAAGCAAGAGCAGCACAAGTCAATAGTGCAAAAGCAAAGATTGGCCTTTGTTGTCCTGGCTTCGGTTGGGTTCGTGTTATTGACATTTTTTGGAGCAGTACACATCGCGCGTCAAAAAGTCCTGCCATTAGAATGCCCACCGGATTGTCATGGAGTCAATTTGGAAAGGGCCGAGGACTTGAACTGGATCGATCTGAATAAAGTTGATCTGCGTGGGGCTGATCTCTCCAAAGCAACACTGGCATACGCCTTTATGAACAGAGTCGATTTACGCGGGGCTGATCTTTCTGATGCTAACTTGCATAGAATCTACCTGGATGGAGCCAACTTGAGTGGAGTCAATCTGTTCAATGCCAACCTGTCCGAGGCTAACTTGTCTGAGGCTAATCTGTTTGAGGCCAATCTGCGGAATGCCAATCTAGGCGAGGCCACTTTGGATGGGGCCGATTTGCGTGGGGCTGATCTGATAGGAGTCGATTTGACCCAGACAAGTTTACGCGGCGTCAGAATCGACAGTACCACCCAAATCCCGGACAAATGGCGATTGATTTGGGAACTGACAAATCAAGACACAGAGAGAAAGAGTCTAAGCGGAGTTGACCTGAGCGAGGTGAACTTGACCAATGTGGACCTGAGTGGGATTGACTTGAGCGGAGCCAATATGCAGCACTCGAATCTGAATGGAAGTGACTTGCAGGGTGCCAATTTATCCGAGGCAAATCTGACCAGGATCAATCTTGGGCAGGCCAATTTGCAAGAAGCCAATCTGAGCCAAGCCGTGTTGAGCCAAGCCGGACTGGGCAAGGCCAACCTAACCAATGCTGATTTGACCAATGCGGACCTGAGTATGGCCTACATAAGGCATGCTGATCTGCGTGGAGCTGATCTGCGTGGAGCTAACCTGTCCGGGACCTCTCTAGAGTCGGCTAATTTAATTGGTGCAGACCTGAGAGGAAGCGATTTACGTGGTGCCCGATTATCCACGACCATCATCGATGACACAACCCAAATCGAGGACAAGTGGCGATTGGTCTGGAAAGTGCTCAACCAAGGAGGAACTGGACTGATCCTGCGCGGTGTCGATTTAAGCGGAGCTTGTCTGGCGAACGCGGATCTACAGCAAGCTGACCTACACGGTGCCGACTTGTCACAAGTTGGCCTGAGAGGAGCTAACCTGCACGGAGCCAACTTGACCGATGCCAACCTGCGGTATGCTGACCTTTTCGGGACAAACCTGACGAACGTCGATTTGATTGATGCCGACTTGGCCGAGGCGAATTTGGAACATGCCAGTTTGAACCAGGCTGATCTACAAGGAGCCAACTTATTTAAAGTCAACTTGAGGTCCGCAGATTTGAGCCGGGCCAATCTGTTTGGGGCCAACATATCTGAGGCCCACTTGGTGTATGCCGATCTAAACGAAACTGTCCTGATTGATGCTATCCTAAGTGGAGCCGATTTGGGCCGGACCGATATGATTTCTGCCGACCTAACTGGTGCCATTCTAAGCGAGACTGACTTGAGCGGAGCTGATTTGCATGGTGCTAATTTAAACAATACCGACTGGAGTGGGGCCGACCTGTCCAATGCTGATCTGAGTGGAACTGATCTGCGCGGAGCAGACCTTTCTGATGTGTGGCTGCACGCTACCGATCTGAGCGAGGCTGACCTGAGGGGGGCTAATCTGTTCCAGGCCAAGCTGCAATCTGCTAATCTGAAAGGAGCCGATCTAAGGGAAGCAGACCTGCGTGGGGCTGGGCTATCTAGGACCAGGATTGACGATACAACCCAAATCGAGGACAAATGGCGATTGGTCTGGAGAATCCTCAATCAAGGGGCGGCGGGGGAGAATTTGCAAGGAGTTGATCTATCCGAGGCCAGATTGTGCATAGCTGATTTGAACGAGGCCGATCTATCCAACGCTAACCTGCAATATGCCAACTTGAGTGGTGCAGACCTAAGTAGGGCTGACTTGCGTGGGGCCAACCTGAGAGGGATCGACCTGGATTATGCTGATCTGCGCGGGGCTGATCTAAGGGGAGCCGATCTGACCGAGGCTGACCTGGACCATGCCAATCTGAACAGGGCAAATGTGACAAGCACACAACTCAGCAAAGCAGCAACTCTCGAAGGCGCGACGCTCCCTGATGGCAGTAAGCACAACTAGTCATCTGATGCGAGTTAGTGAATAGGGATGATTTTTTTCTTGTGCAAGTTAGGTTGTGCTGGCCGAAAAGCACATCCGTTCTACACCTGAGCACAGTTCCACCATTTTGGATAGTAGTCATCATGAACTACGTTCACCCTCAAGGATGAAAATCCGGCAATGCCCCACCTCAACGCAACTACCCCCTGCACCCCAGCGCCCCCGCACCCACCACAGCAAACCAAAGCTCCCTCCAGGCCCGTCCCCCCGAAAGGCACAGCATCCCCATCCCACAACACACAGATGCCCCGGAACACACTCCCCCGCCGCATTCCATCGCCTCCACCAAGGAAACAAGCCAATGTCCTTACCTGGACAGAACAGGGGGAGACGGCGAGGGAGCGGAGTGAAGCGCGTCAGCGGCGATCAGCCACTCTCAACGTTCGCCTGGTCACCCCCCCCGACTTGAGCGCTCTCGCCAATGGGGAATCCTGGGTAGACAATGAGGCTGCACTGTGTCTCGGTGGTGTTTCTGCCGTACAGTCGAGTGCCAGCGTGTTGCATCCCACGCCAAGTTGCGTTATACTGAAGGTAGATACAGGAAACCATCAAATCGTCAGGCACAAGATGAAACCACATCGAGAGAATTAGCTGGTAACAACTGAAAAAGTCAATGGTAGAGAATACTTGCTGACCAAGGTGGTCGAGCAAGGTCTCGTCACGTACGACGATATTCTCATCGCCTTTCCCCACGTCGAGGAAAAACTGGAAGCGCTCGAGGACGCTCTTGCCGTCCTGATAGAAGCCGGTATTGAGATAGGCAACGCAGCGAGCACAGGTGAAACAATCGAAAAATCCAGTCAAACTGGTGAAACGACTGACTCGGAAACGCACATGGACTCGATCCTGAACATCGACCCAGTTGCTCTCTATTTCAACGAGATCGGACGAGAACCTCTGCTCACGATCGAGCAGGAGATAGCGCTCGCCAAACGTATGGAGACCGGTCAGACTGCCCAGGAGGAATTGGACAGGAATGGTCACGACCCCATCAAGCGAGACAGATTGGGAATGATCGTGGCGGACGGCCTGGCGGCTCGCGAACACCTCATTTGCTCCAACTTTCGATTGGTGATCAGCATTGCCAAAAGGTACACTGGTCGCGGTTTGCCTTTCATCGACCTGATCCAAGAGGGCAACATCGGGCTCATACGTACCGCCGACAAGTTCAATTATCGACGAGGAAACAAGTTCGCAACCTATGCAACCTGGTGGATCCGACAGGCAATCACGCGCGCCATCGCCGATCAGAGCCGCATCATCCGCGTGCCGGTCCACGCCAACGGCAAGATCCACAAATTACGGCGGATCTCCACCGAACTGTTGCAGGAATTAGGGCGCGAGCCCACATCCGAGGAGTTGGGAGTCGCGATAGGGATTCCCACGTCCAAGGTAAAAGTAATGCTGAGAATGGCACAGCCTCCTCTCTCCCTGGACATGTCCACTGATGACGAAGAGGATAGCCCGTTGGGCAATTTCATTGCCGATAAAGACAGTCCCGCTCCTGACGAGCGGGCAGCGTCTTTGACACTGAGAGAGACGCTCGAAGAGATACTGCTGGATCTCTCGCCGCGTACGGTGCGCATTCTGCAACTGCGCTATGGACTGCTGGATGGCGAGACTCACACCCTCGATGAGATCGGGGACAAACTAGGCGTGACCCGTGAGCGAGTGCGGCAGATAGAGGCCCATGCGATCCATCGGCTCCGTCATCCCAGACGATCTCGCAGATTGAAGGGGTTTCTGGGGAAATAGCCGTTTGCCGCTATGCAACGCCAACCGTTGGTGAATGCGGGATATCACAGTACACAGATAAAGGGCTAGACAATGGATGCAAAAGGGCAGTCTCCCACCCCACCCCAACGCAACTCCCCTCGCCCACAACGCAAATCCCCCCGCCCCCCAAAGCACCCAACACCACCCCGCACATCTCACAGTAAACCAAAGTCCCCACCCAAGCCCACACCCCGAAAGGCACAGCATCCCCATCCCACAACACACAGATGCCCCCCGCCGCATTCCATCGTCCTTGGCCCGAGGTTCATTACCAGGTTTCTGCACAGGCGGAAAGCGAGGTGAGCCGAGGGATCGCACCTCTGTTTCGGCGGTGGCGAACGATGGGGCGGGGACAAGGGTCACCATCCACAAACCGCCAATCATCGCGACAAGGCCAATCCATCAACAGCGCTCCCCTCCCCGCTTGTGGCCACAGACAACGTCCCCCCAACTCCCCCCCCCGCATCCCACCGCCCCCGGCCCAAGGATACAAAGCAATGCCCCACCTGGCCAGATCAGGGGGAGACGGCGAGGGAGCGGATAGGATTGGAGCTATGTCAGCGGCAGTGGCTATGGGGCAGGTCAGGTTGATAGATCTCGTGGCAATCTGTGGACACAGAGAACGCCACCCATCGCCCCCGCCCTAAGGAACCAAGCCAATGCACCACATGGACAAACCAGGGGGAGACGGCGAGGGAGCGGACTTGACCACATTATCGTCGGAGACAATAAGGCGGGCCATAGACCTTGTGGCAATCTGTGGTCACACTAACAGCAATCCCGATCTCCAGCAACAACCAAGTGCCCACCGCCAAGTCCCCACCCCGCATTCCACCGCCCCCGGCCCAAGGGTACAAACCAATGCGGTAGTGGCCCATAGGGATGCGGATAATTCAGCCACACCCCGGAAAACGACCAAACGGCCTCCAACACAGAAAAACAGCGTCCCAGCCCCAAAACTGGGCACATGGAAGTCACAGACGCCGCATTTCGCGCCGCGCAGATGCGCTCACCCCTTCGTTTTCTCCCCGGTGGCGCACTCCTTCCTAGGCCACTGCCTCCTCTTGTCGCCACGGG
>JAAEPW010001001.1 GCA_024232355.1 Chloroflexota bacterium
CGTCAGCCGATCCAAACTCGAAACACTTGAAACTGTGGGCCTCCAGGGTCCTCAATGCCCTTCATTCATGGCAGTGAAGTCATCGCAAGTGATGGCAGCATAAGGGTTTCGGATGGACCGCCAGTGCCCCGCCCTGGGCAGATGAAAATGCTTCCGATTTGAGTGGATCGGTAACATAGCGAGCTCTAAGAGTGAACGGTTACCGATAACTTCGGCGTATCGAAAGCACGCTGAAACGTCAACAAGAAACAGCTCTAAGCAGTTTCGCAAACGCCGGGTACTGCTAGCTGTGCTGTCGAAAACATTTTCATCAGCCCAGGGTCGGGGTGGGGGAACGAAGCTCCACCCAGCCTCCCCTCACCCCAAAACAGCCTTGTAGGGTGCGTCTTGACGCACCATGTCACTCCCAGCAAGTGCAACAACGCAGGACCAGTGGAATCGGCGTGTGACGCCGTGATTTGGAACAGGCAGAGGGAACGCAGCTTGAGCCCCCCCAGCAGTACCCTTTTTCCGCCCGTGCCCAATTCTTGTCTTGAAATCTAAATCGACTTATGTATACTATTGTACACTCTTTCTTCCTGCCCATACACCGCGGCAACCGAAAAGGGGCACCAGCCCCAAATGCCAGC
>JAAEPW010001002.1 GCA_024232355.1 Chloroflexota bacterium
AGGTTCAGTGTGTAAACGGGGCCATCCAGGTTTCCGGCCGGGGAGCAGCCCCATTGTTTTTTCTTATTCTTCTAGCCTTTGCTCCTGAACTTCACGAGGGACCCCCATTTTTTTCATTAGAGCGATGACGTCTGTCTCTGGGATCCGGTAGGGGCTGGTACGGCCAGGACCGGCTTTGTATGCGTTCGGAAAGTATCCCTGTGCCGCCCACTTTTGCACGGTGGTGATATCTACCTGGAATCGTTCGGCGATTTGCCGAGTTGAGAAGGCTTTGGTTGCCATTTTGTCCCCTTCTGCGTTTTCTGTAGTGACGGTAGTTTATCATTGTTTTTGTGGAATGTCAAATGGTGGGTGGCGGATTTGGCAATCCGTGGTGAGCGTTGTTGCCGATGTATGGAGAGCTATGGGTGGTGAGCACTCGCTGTTGTGTCATCGCTCGCTCACGGGGGTTTCTCTTGCTACGTGGAGCAAGACTAGACGAGTGAGTTCGGCGTCGGCACGGGCGCGGTGGAGGTCTGGAGGGACGGTGATGTGGCATTGGCGGGCGGCGTTGGCGAGTTTTTGCCAGCGGTAGTCGTCACGGTGGTCGTTCCACTCGCCGTGGAATTGGGCGTAGAGTTTCATCGCGCAGTGCCAGTGGTTGTACCACTGGTTGAATTGGTGCATTGTTTTTAGCCCAAAATGCTTGGAGAGGCGCAATCCATGGACGGTGGCCGATTGGCGCAGCAGGCGGGTATCATAGTCGCGGTTGTAGATGACGAGGGGACGGTTTCCGACGATCTCGACAAAGCGAGGCACGATCTGTGCAAAGGTGGGGGCGTGGGCTACGTCGGCGTCGGAGATGCCGTGGACGTCGCGGGCGCCTTTGGGGATGGGGATGGTGGGCTTGATGAGGGTGTCGAGGAGGGTGGCGCCGTTGTGGTCGACGATGGCCAGGTCGCAGATTTGGGCAGTGTCGTCGAGGCCGGTGGTTTCGGTGTCGAGGTAGAGGGGGTGTTGGTCCAGCCACTGGCGGGCGGTTTGTGCGGCTTGGGTGCGGTGGTTTGTGGGCAGCAATTTGGCCTCCTTTTGGGCGTTGTTCAGAAACAACGTTGTGCTTGGCATCTTTTGGGCGTTGTTCAGAAACAACGTTGTGCTTGGCATCTTTTGAGCGTTGTTCAGAAACAACGTTTACTTTGGTAACCTCATTTGGGCTAGATCAGGGTTTGGTGGCGGATGTAGGCGGCGACGAGGGGGACGGTGATGGTGTAGGCGTCGCCGGTGGGGTGGATGATCTCGCGGCGGCGGAGGGTGGAGATGGCGGCACGGAGGGCGCTTTGGTCCGGGACGATGGCGCGCAGGGCGTCTCGGTCTAGTGTTGTGCCGGGGGCCTCGGCGAGGGTCTCGAGGATTTGGTGGGATGTGCTGCCTCCGGCCTGCCTGGCCCAGAGGTCGATGAAATAGTTTTGGCCGCGCTCGAGGGCGGTGGGGATGATGGTTTCGACGTCGGCGGGGGTGACGTGGGAGTCTGGGGGGATGCGGCGGTTGGTGTTCATGCGCTCGACGAGCAGAGCGCAGGTGAGTTGGATGAGGTAGGGCTGGCAGTGGGTGAGGCGGAGGAGGCGGTCGACGGCCTGGGGGGTGTAGATGGGGGGAAAATCGGCGACGGGCTGCCGGATCAGGGCGCGGGCGTCGGCGTCTTCCAGAAAGCTGATGGGGAGGGTGGTGGTGGTGATGAGGGTGCTGGCCCAGTGGGAGGGCAGTTCGTCCATCTGGTGGCTGCCGGAGAGGAGGACGGCTACGCGGCGGCGGTGTTGGACGATGTGGCGCAGGGCGGGCAGGATGCGGGTGTCGAGCCGCCCGCTCCGGATGCCGTCTTCGATGGCCTCGAACTCGTCGAGGCAGAGGAGCATGGTGCGTTGGGCCAGTTTTTGCTCTACCCGGTCGAGCCAGCGGCCGAGGGCGGGATAGGGGTCTTGGGCCAGGGCCTGACGATCGAGGGGGGGCAGGCGCACGTCGCGGTGGCGGTGGGCTTGTGCGACGATTTCTTCGGCCAGGCCGGTGAGAAAGCCGGGCACGTCTTGAGCGCCCGCCAGCTTGGCGGATTGGAGGTCGAGGAAGGCGGGGACCATGCGGCTGCCCAGGCGGCGGGGGAGTTGGAGGAGGATGGAGGTCTTGCCGGTGCGCCGCTGGCCGTAGAGGAGGAAGGTGGCGCGCTCGCCTTCGTGGCCGCCGAGGGCGGTCTCGAGCTGACGGAAGAGGGTGGCGCGTCCTTTGAAGGGGACGGCGGATTCTGGGCGGTGGCCGGGCCGGATGGGGGGGCCGCTGATGTAGACCTGGGGGATGGGTTCTTCTTCTCGCTGTTGGAGGCGGGCCTGCTCCAGGCTGAGGGCGACGATCTGGGACCAGTGGTCGAGGACCTCGGCGAATTCACGAGGTTGGAGGCGGAGGTCGGTGAGAAAGTCGGCGGCGGCCTCGAGGCGGCGGACGCGGTTGGTGGCGGAATCGCTTTCCAGGGCGCTGGCGACCTCGCGGCAGACGTCGCGGAGGCGGAAGAGGTAGCGGCGCAGGGAATCTGGCAGAGGGGTGTCTTCTGAGAGCCAGGCCAGATCGCGGCCGAAAGCGACCAAGCCTTGGGGCGAGGCGACGAGGCGGGCGTCCTGGTTGGCTAGACGGGCGAGGGCCCGGTGGGCGGCGCGGCTCTGGTAGCGGTGGGCGGCGACCTGGAGGATGGCGGCGCGGCCCAGGGCGGGGTCCGCGCGGTAGAGGGTGGTGAGGGTGGTGGCGAGGCCGGGGAGGGGGAGGAGGATGACGTCGTCCCAGCGGACGGGGGAGAGGCGCCAGAGGGAGACGCTGAGGCGGGGGGAGAGGCGGACGAGGAGCCAGGTGGCGAGGGTGATGGTGTATTGGAAGGGGAGGTTGAGGGCGTGGGTGACTGTTAGGACACACATCACGCCAAACGCCACGCCGAACGCCACGCCGAACGCCACGCCGAACGCCACGCCGATCACCATGCCAACCACCACACCGACCACCACGCTGACTGTCACGCCCCGCACCACACTGATTGCCACGCCGGTCACCACACCGATTGCCACGACAATCGCAGGGCCAAGCACTATGCTCAACATCCAGCCCAGCACTATGCTCTTCATTATGCGGATTGTAGCGATCCGTATGATGTTACCCGTTACAACGAACGTCACGCCACCCGCTACGCCGAACGCCACACCGAACGCCACACCGAACGCCACGCCGAACGCCACGCCGAACGCCACACCGAACGCCACACTGAACGCCGCACCGAACGTCACACCGAACGCCACGCCCCACGCCACGCCCTGGGCCATGCCAGACCAATCAATATCATATCCGAGGGCGGAGAAGAGGACCAGGAAGGCGGTCAGCAAGGGCAAGAGCCAGAGGAGGGCGACGAGGGATTGGAGAAGGAAGTGGGCCAGCTCGCGGCGGAAGAGGGGGTCGCGCAGTTTGTGGCGGGCCTGCCAGAGGGTGTAGTTTTCTGGCATGTCTGGGGCGAGGGCGGCGACTTGGGCACGGAAGGCGTGGGGTTGGAAGTAGAGGCGGAGGGGGAGGAGGAGGCCGTTTACGATGATGTCTCTTGGGGTCATAATCCGAGTCCTTTCTTGATGATGTCTAAAAGATCGGCGCCGGTGGCGAGGCGGAGGAGGATGAGGATGAGGGCCAGGATGATGGCGGCACCGATGAGCCAGGCGGCAACGTCGTCGAGACGGGCGCCGAGGAGCTGGGCGACGCGGCCGATGGCGATGGGAAAGCGGAGGAAGGTGGCGCGCACGGAGCGGCGCAGGACGCGGCGCACGGAGCGGTAGAGGCGGTTGGGGCGGCGGCGCGGGTGCGCAGGCTGGCCGGTCATGCAGCTCTGGTTCTCTAGTTCTTCAAAGCGGCGGCGGGCCCACTTTTGGGGATGGTCGGCGGCCTTGGATTCGTAGCAGGCCTGGCCCGCCACTTGGAGGTGGCAGGGATGGCCGCCCGCCCAGCGCCGGGCGAGGGCGGTTTCTTGGACGGTGAGGGGGTGGTCGCTGGGCTGGAGGAGGAGGGCGTCGGCGGATGGCGTGTTTAGGGGGTGGAGGGTGAAGGGGGTAAAGTAGCTGGGGAAGGTGGAGGTGAGGGCGTGGGGGCGGGCGGGGTCGCGAAAATAGTCGGCGAGGGGGAGGCGGGAGGCGACGATCATGGCGAGGAGGTCGGCGGTGATGAGGGCGCGGACGGCGTTAAAAAAGTCTGGAAAGGGAAAGCCTTTTTCTATCGCCGGGTCGAGGAGGTGCTCGAATTCGTCGACGATGAGGACGGGGCGAACGCAGAGGCCACGGGGGTCGCGCAGTTGGCGAAGGGCGCGCTGGAACTGGTCGTAGGTGGCCTCGGGGGTGGCGTGCAAACGGGCGCGCAGGTCCTCAAAGGCGCGGGCCTCGGCGCTGCGGCTGGGGGGGAGGCGGTCCAAAAGCTCGCGCAGGGCGGTGCCGTAGAAGCGGGCCTGGTGGGTGACGTTGGCCTGGAGGTCGAGGCAGGCGAGGAGAATGTCAGGATGGTCGGGTTGGGGCGGGAGATGGACGTCTTGGCGGCCGGTGAGGTGGTTGAGGAGGGAGGTTTTGCCCATGCGACGCTCGCCGACGATGTTGACGGAGCTGAATTTGTCGAGTTGACCGGCGATAAAGCGGAAGGCGGGGTCGCGGCCAAAGATGGGTTCGGTGGGGCGGAGGGGGCGGCCGATGATGAAGGGGGAGGCGGACTTTTCCCGATGGTCAAAGTCCGTTAGCACTTTCTCTCTCCGGTCGAAACTGCGACGAGGAGGCCAGAGGGGGTGGGCTTTTCCCGGTGGTTGAGGTTCGTTGGCGGTTTCGGCCTCTGGCTGAGATGGTGGAGAGGATGTGGGGGTTTGGTGGATGTGGACGTCGCCTTGGACTTGGCCGATTTGGGTGGCGTGGTCACGGGCGGTTTGGTTGATTTTGGTGGGTTGTTCTTTCTTTGTCATAGGTTGGCTCCTTTAGGCGGACCGCAGACGGTCCGTTGGGTTGTTTGCGGGGGGACGACGCATCCCCTGGTATGGTTCTGGGTAGGCGGAGGGGGACGCAGGGGGGATGGGATTTGGTGTGGGATGTTTGGTGTGAGATGCGTTGCCCCTACGGAGTGGTGTGTTTGTTTTGTTCATCTCTTGTTCTCTATGCTTGGGTTATTTGTTGATTCAGCGGCCAATTTTGCCAGTAGGTCGCGGATTTGTTTGGTGTGGGGGGACTGAATTTCTTCTAGGATGGCGAGGGTGTACTCTAGGTGATTTTGGACTTTCATACGGGCCACATTTTTGGCGCCAGCTTGGGGGTCAGGATGACCGATTTCTTTCAGGTAGGCTATGCGCTTGGCGGTAGCTTGAGGGTCGGGGGGGATCATTTCATGCACGTAGGTCAGGCGTTCGGCGGCTGTTGGCAAGCCAGGGATGTCGTTCTCGCGAAGGTAGTTTACGTATGCTAGCATTAGTTTCTTTGCTCTGGCGGGTTCGCTCTCTTGGTATCGCAGGCCAAGCCTCCAACGACGAAATGCTTGGTTGTGTTGATTGACGATTTTTGGGGCGATGTCTTGAGTTTGTTGGATATCCTGGATGTGTTGTTCATGTTGCTCGAGGTTTATTTTGTGCTTTAATCGTTCGAGGGCTGGTTCCAAGCCTTCTATGGTTGTGTTTTGAATCAACTCTAGGTCACATAGCGCGCTGTAGATCACGCCTCTTTCTGAACAGTTTTTTAGTGCTTGGTCGTACTCGTACAGTGCCCGGATAAGCAATTCTGTTCTTTTTTCCTTCTGTGTCCAGTCTGGGTCGCATACGGCTTGTCCTAGCAATGCCGTTGCCAATGCGTACCGCGCTTGATATAGGGTATGGGTTCTATCTAACAGCTTTTGGCACTTGGTGGCGGAATCGATAAATGCTTTTTGGGCAGCAGTTGGTTTTTTTTGATGCAAAGATATAATCCCCAATATCAATGCTGCTCGATAGTTGGTTTCAAGTCTATCTAGGTTATGGGCTTTTTGGCCGAGTTCTTGAGCTTGGGTAAGCTTGCCAGCAGCTAGTTCGATTTTGCTCGCTTGTAGGAGGCAGTAACTTTGGCCCAGATAGTCGTCAATAGTATCAAAAAGAAGTTTGGCCTCTTGCTGGCACTCGGTGGCTTTTTCATCCCACCCCAAAGTGTGACAGACAGCGCTTAGATTGCTTAACCGAACTCCTTCTCCCCGAAGATCGTTGATTTCGATGGCTTTTTCTTGAGAGTCTAGATAATGTTTGATCGCTTGACCGTATTCGCCCAGTTCATAGTATACATAGCCCAGGTGGCCCAGGTTGTATTCTTCTTCCCAACGGTTGCCAATTTCACGGGCGATTTTTAGGGCATCTTGATGGTAATCCCGGGCTTGGGTGATTTGTCCCCGAACACGACAGACAAGGCCCAGGCAGCCCAATTGGACGCTTTCTTCTTGGCGATGGCCCTCTGCCTGAGTGATTCTCCAGGCGTTTGTGTGAGATTTGTAGGCTTGGTCGATTTGCCCCAACGCACGATGCGCGCGACCTAAAAATCCGAGTTGAACGCTTTCTTGCCGATGTCCACCGATTTCGCGGGCAATTTTTAGTGCCTCCTCATGTTCGCCAATGGCTTTTTCTGGTTTGCCCTGGAGTTGATAGCAGATGCCCAAGCGACCTAGCTGAACGCCTTCTTTTTCACGGTCTCTGACCTCACGAGCGATGTGGAGTGCTTGTTTGTACAATTCGGTGGCTTTCTTGTATTTCCCCAAATTGCGGTAGGCACTCCCCATATGACCCAGCCACCGTCCTTCTTCCTTGCGATCGTTGATCTCACGAGCAATGTCGAGGGCGCGATCGTAGAAATTTATGGCGTCTGGGATTTGGCCCAAGGCACGATAGGTCCGCCCCAACAGGCCGAAGAATGTGGCTTGCTCCGGGCGATCTTGTAGTTGTTGAGCTGCTCGTTGACCTATTTCGAGCGCTTTGATTCGCTCGGTCCAGTGGCCTTGTTTTTCCAGGTATTCGTCCATCGCCCACGCCAGGTTTTTTGCCATCTGCCATTGTTCGTTGCGGGCGCATTGATCCAAGACGGACATCAGGTGAGGTCGGCAAGTATTCAGTTGTTGGTAGCCTTCTAGTCCCTTTTCGACCTCGGTCTCGGTCGATTTGGTATAGTAGGAGGCTATCCGCCTCAACGCCTTGGCTTTGAGCGGTACTCGCTTGCGAGCATAGGTATGCACCAGGGCGTGGCTCACTTTGTAACATTGGTTTGATCGCATCAATAGGCCGTAGCTCTCCAGTTCGCCCAGTGGCTCGTGTACTTGATTCAGTGATAGCTTGAGGGCAGCAGCAACAGGTTCACAGTTGAAGGGTGTTTGTGCCAGGCAACCGATGATGGACATAGCCCGGCGGGCTTGTCCACTGACTTGGGCCAGGCTCTTTTTCAGCAGTGCGGGTACACTGTCCTCTTGCCACTGGCTGCGGTCGAGGGCTTCGAGGGGGGCAGCTTGAAGCCACCGGAGATATTCGGCGGCGGTCTCGCCGGTCTGGGCGAGGTAGCGCCCGGCCAGGCGCACGGCCAGTGGTAAGCAGTCCACTTGCTGGCAGATTTGCTGGGCTGTGTCATCGTCGATGTTTTCTTTACACCACTCTCGCAACAGTGTTATGGCACTGTGTTGGGGTAAAGGTTTTATGTCTTTTCGTCCGTTCAGTGTATCAATGCGCCTCCTACTGGTTATCAGAATGCCGCAGTCACCGCGTACGTCCAGTACGTCTCGTAGATTGTTGGCCTGTTCAGCTCCATCCAGAATCAAGAGTGCTTTGCGCCCGGATAGTGCTCTCCGGGCTGCCGCTTTTGAGCCAGACCGGGGTTCCTCGCCGTATGCGAGGGCGATGGCCTCCAAGGCGTTGTCTGCGTCGGGATTGCCATAAAAGCTGTAGAATACGATCCCGCTAGGGAACCTCTCTGGAGGCAAGTGGTGGAGAGCCTCGGTGGCCAGAGCGGTCTTTCCGATCCCACCGGGACCACAGAGGGTTATTACCCGGCCGGGATACAAGGCTTGGTCAAGCCATTGTAATTCTTCCTCGCGTCCCACAAAGTGCTTGGCCCGGGGTGGGAGTAGTCGGGGAGGTGGTGAGGAGCGATGGTTGGGGGAGGTATGGATGTGGGCGTCGCCTTCTACATTGCTGATTTGGATGGCGTTGGGGCCTGCGGTTTGGGTGATTTTGGCTTTGTCGGGCATTGTTAGCTCCTTGGATATGGGTCAGTAGGGCGGGGATATCCCGCCCCTACGGTGGGTGTGGGTTATTTTTTGATGGTGATGTCGCCTTGGACTGTGCCGATCTGGGTGGCGTTGTCGCCTGCGGTTTGGATGATTTTGGTCGGTTGATCTTGGTTTGCCATAGATTGATCCTCAAAAGCGACTATGGGTGTCACCTGTACGAGATTATGGCCCCTTACAGCAGGGCTGGGAACACACCGAGTCATATTCTCTCATGGCCACCAGCGACCCACATCCTGGATGGCGTGGAAGGTCTCGGCGATGGCCTCATCGTCACCCAGAGTGACGATGGCAGGGAGCAAAGTATGGATATCCGACAACAGATCCTTGCGGCTACGGCGAGCAAGGAGGGGGAGTGCTTCCTGCCAAGGGAGAGCCAAATCGGATGGAGGGAACTCAACCAGATGTGGTACCAGCCCTGCCAGCGCTTTTGTTCGACTCCATTCATTTTCAATGACGCATGTCATTGCTAGCACTTCTCCTAACAGCTTGTCTGGCAAAAGTGGTAACAGTACTGTCAATGCTTCTAACCGTCTCTCATTGTTCTGAATGGTATGTACTGCCGCCAGAGCTTCTTCTAACAGTTCTTTCGATAAATACGGTGCCAGTACTGTTAGTGCTTTCGCCCGCCACTCTTCGTTCTCAATCGCACGTGCGGTTGCTAGCGCTTCTCCCAACAGATCTTTTGGTAAATGCGGTGCCAATTCCACTAGTGCTGTTGCCATCTGTTCCGATATTTCGTTTTGTAAGAAATCGCCCCTCGAATACTTTAGAAAGTCTAGATTGTCTTCATACCTGTCATCTGTAATTGCGCGTGCCGCTGCCAGCCTTTCTGACATTGCCTTTCCTAACAACTCCTCTGGCAGATGCGGCGCCAATTCCATCAACACCTCCGCTCGATCCTTGTTACCTGTAATTGTGCTTGCCGCTGCCAGCGCTTCTGATATTGCTTCTTCTAACAATTCCCCCGATAAATATGGTGCCATTCCTATTAGTACCTTTGCTCGATTGCTGTTGTCTGCAATTGTACGTGCCACTGCCAGCGCTTCTGACGTTGCTTGTTCTAACAATTCCCCTGATAAATGCGGGGCCAATCCTATCAGTATCTCTGCTCGCGCCCCGTTATCTGCAATTACGCGTGCCGCCGCCAGCGCTTCTTGCAACAGTCCCTCCGTCAAATATGGTACCATTCCCCTCAGTGCAGACACCCGATTCCTTTCATCCTCAATCGCATACGCTGCTGCCAGCGCTTCTCCCAACGGTCCCTCCGGCAAATGAGGTGCTAATTCCACCAATGCCCATACTCGTGTCATTTCATGCTCAAGAGTGTGCACTGCTGTCAGCACTTGTCCTAACAATTCCTCTGGAAAATGTGATACCATTGCCCCCAGCACCCACACTGGAGTTTGGTGGCTCTCAATGATAGCTGCCATAGCTTCCATCAGTACGTCTCTCAACAGTTCCTTCGGTAAATGCGGTGCTAGTCGCACCAGCTTGTATGCCCGATTCCCAGCATACTCAATGGCACGTGCCGCTATCAGTGCTTCCGCTATCACCGCGTCGTACTTACTTTCCGGCAAATGCGGAGCCAACCCTATCAAGGCCTCCGCCCGACTTTTTTCATCCTTGAGAAGGCGTGCTTCGAGCAGTGCGGCTCTCAACAGATCTTTTGGCAAGTGCGGCGCTAATTCCACCAGCGCCGTTGCCAGCTGTTCCGATATTTCTTTTTCTAAAAAATCGCTCGGCAAATACATTGGAGGAAATTCCTGATAGCCTTCATCTATGTCATTTGCAACTGCACGTGCCGCTGCCAGCCTTTCCGGCATTGCCTTTTCTAATAACTCCCTCGATAAATGCGGCACCAATTCCATCAGCACCTCCGCTCGACCCGTGTTATCTGCAATTGTGCTTGCCGCTGCCAGCGCTTCTGATGTCGCTTCTTCTAACAACTCCCCCGACAAATGCGGTACCAATCCTATCAGCACTTTCGCTCGATATCTGTTGTCTGCAATTATGCGTGCCACTGCCAGTGCTTCTGACGTTACTTGTTCTAACAACTCTCCCGATAAATGCGATGCCAATCCTATCAGCACTTCTGCTCGATACCTTTGATCTGCGATGACGCGTGTCGCCGCTAGTGCTTCTTCCAACAGCCCCTTCGGCAAATATGACACCAACCTTACCAGTGCCTGTGCTCGATCCCCTTCATACTTGAATTCTATGGTGCGCACCGCTGTCAACACCCTTTCCAGCAGCCTTTCTGGTAAATAGGGTGCCAAACCCGTTAGCATTTCCACTCGATATCCTTCAGACCAGTACGTCCTCTTGAGCGCTTCTTCCAACAACTGTTCCGACAAATGGGGTGCCAAACCCGTTAGCATCTCCACTTGATATCTTTCAGACCAGTACGCTATCTCGAGTGCTTTTTCCAATAACTCTTCTGGCAAGTGGGGTGCCAACTCTACTAATTTCTTCGCCCGACGACTCTCCCCGTCCTCAAATTCGTTCACTTCAACTATAATGTGGCGCACTGTTGTAAGCGCCTCTGCCAGCACTGTGGCACGCTCGTCCTCTGGAAAATGCGATGCCAGCTCTGTCAGTATATCTATTTGAGTCCATTCACTTGTAATGGTGCGTGCCACTACTAGTGCTTCCACCAGTGTTTCTCCCAATAGCTCCTCCGGTAAATATGGTGCCAATCCCATCAGTGCCTTTGCCCAACTCTCTTTGTTCTCAATGGCGTGCTCTACTGCAAGCACTTCTGTGAGTGCTTCTGCCAACAATCTCTCCGGCAAATGGGGCACCATACTCACCAGCGCATCCGCCCGACTCGTTTCATCCTCAATAGCGCACGCCGTCGCCAATGCTCCTTCCAACAACTCTTCTGGCAAATGTGGTGCCAGACCTAACAGCGCCTCCGCTCGACTGTCTTCATCCTCAATAGCGCATGCTGCTGTTAGTGCTTCTTTCAACAGATCTTCCGACAAATGTGGCGCCAGCTCCATCAGCACCACATGATATCCTCCGTACAGTGCCATAGCGAGCATCATTGCCACATCCAGATCCTCCTCTTCTGGATAAAGCGATGCCAATTCTGCCTGTATCTCTATTTGATTCTCATTGTAATCAATGTGTATCGCCGTCAGTGCTTCTTCCAAAACCTCTTTCGGTATATAGGATACCAGACTCACTAGCACCTTCACTCGACTAAATACATTCTCAATGGCACGCATCGCTACCAGTGCTTTTCCCAACAACTCTTCCGGCAAACGTGGTACTAGCCCCACCAGTGCCTCCGCTCGACTGGCTTCATCCTCAATGGTGCGTGCCATTGCCAACGCTTCTCCCAACAATCTCTCCGGCAAATGTGGTGCCAGACCCACCAGTGTCTCTGCCCGAGGGCTGCTCTTGTGATAGTAGTGTTCTTCGTCTATTTTTACTTCGGGTATATTCCGTACCGCTGCCAGTGTTTCTCCCAACGACTCTTCCGCTAAATAGGGAGCTAGACCTAACAGCGCCTCTGCTTGAATATTTTCATCCTCAATGGTGCGTGCTGCTGCAAGCGCGTCCTTCAGAAGATCTTTTGGCAAGTGTGGCGCCAGCCTTACCAATGCCTTCGCTTGAAAGCTACTTCTATTATAAAGTTCTATCTTTTTGGGTACATTCTGCACCACAGCCAGTGCTTCTCTCAATAGATTCTCTGTATCTCCTTGTAAAAGTGGTACTAGTTCTGCTAGCGCATACACGCGCGACTCTTCATTCTCAATAGCACGTGTTGCCGCCAGTGCTTCTCCCAATGCTTCTCCCAATAGACCCTCCGGCAGATATGGTACTAGTTTCGTCAGAGCTTCTGCCCGTTGCTGCGCATCCGGCGACTGGTAAGCATAAGCCAAGCCCTGGGCAGGCGACCAGACGCCTGACTGTACCAATTTCACCAACAATGGGATTGGTAGATTTTCCGCCAAACTGTTGATCGAAGCCGTGACCAATGCATACCGAATCCCTAACCCCCAATCTGCGTCAGTATCAGCTAACTGCCATGCTCGCTCCACATCCTGCACATAGCCTGCTGTCTGCCCCAGCCCCTCGCGGGCCTCGTACCAGCCATTGCGTCCCTTGGCGTTCTCTTCGCGCAGCAGGGCGTGCAGTTCCTGGGCTTGCTCGGATTTTTCCATATGCCAAGCCAGATGGGCGTGTACATAACCATCGGGGGGCAGGGTATGCCATTGACTCTCAATGGTATGGGCGCGGTAGCGGGTCAACAGCACGGTGTGGGCTTGGGGTAATGTTAGCCCCAAGCCAGGCAGGTCTCCCCCCTGATGCAGCTCTGGTGAGGCGGTTAGCAGATGGCGCGCCAGGTCGTGCAGTAGGTCGTGTACGCGGTAGGTGGGTGTGCCGTCGGGGCGGGGAGCACCGCGCTGCAGCAGTGCCTTGTCTTGCAGGAAACGCAGAATGCGACGTGCCTCCCGTGTCTGCGTTTCCCACAGAGTAGATGTCATAGCAGTGGTTAGGCTCACATCTTCGGGCAGTACGCCCAACCAGGCAAATCGGGCACGCTGCTCGTCGGGTAAACGACGCAGGCTGAGTTGAAAGCTGGCGTGCAAGCTGAACCGCTTGCGCAGCCCTTCGTCGCGTACTTGGTCGGCGGCCAAGTCGTCCAGACTCTCCAGGCGGGCAATCTCTTGGCGCAGGTCTTCCAGCAGCTCGGCCCAGAGCACGCCATCGGCCACCTGGGCTGCGGCTAGCTCCAGTGCTAAGGGCAAGTAACCCACCGCGTCGGCCAGTGCCAGAGCTGTGTCTCGTTCGGTCCCGTCAGCTAGGTCTCGCCCCAACCGCGCCGCCAGTAAGGCCAACGCCTGGTTGGGGGACATCACGTCTAGGTCATAGAGGGTGGCTCCCACGGCACGGGCGATCACTCCCTCTCGCGTGGTGACCAGCGTGCGGCAGCGCGGACCACCGACGCAGAAGGAAAAAACGTGCTCGGCATCCCAGGCGTCGTCGATGACCAGTAGAGCGGCCTTGTTGCTCAGCAGTGTACGCAGGTGAGCTGATGCGCCCTCGATTATGGTAGGTTTGTATTTGTGGTCGCCGAGGGCCTGAATCCACTCACTTAGTAGGGAAAGTATGTCTGGTTCTTGGCCCAGCGTGGCCCACAGCACGCCGTCGGAAAAGTGCGTACCTATCTCGGCGTCGCGGGCCAGAGCGACGGCTAGGGTAGATTTGCCGATGCCGCCCAGCCCGTGGATGGCGCTGATCACGAACGTACCGGGCGTGCTCTCGGACTCTGCTAGCATGCGTGCTTTGAGGGGCTGGGTCACTTCAGGGCGGGGTACGAAATGACTCGGCAGTGGGGGTGGTTGGAAGGGGGCGTAGTAGTTTGGGGGGTGACCAGTGTAGGTGGTGACGTGGACGTCGCCCTCCACCACGCCGATTTGGGTGGCGTGATCGCCTGCGGTTTGGGTAATGCTGATGTGTTGGTTAGGTTTTGGATCGTCGGGCACTGGTTGGCTCCCTGGAACACGGATCTGGTGAGGACGGGGTCTCCCCGCTCCTACGGTGGCTGCGGATTATTTTTTGATGGTGATGTCGCCTTGGACTGTGCCGATCTGGGTGGCGTTGTCTTTGGCGGTTTGTTGGATGTGGGTGGTGGGGCCAAAGTTGATGCCGCCCTCTATCTTGGCACCGTCGCCGATGACGCCGACTTGGCTGTCTTGGATGTGGATGTGCTTGGCGGCAGGGGGAGGAGGGGGTTCGGCGGGCGGTTCGACGGAAGTGTCCCAGAGTTGGCCGGATTTTAGGCGCATAAAGAGGACGGGGACGGCGGCGTCTGGGAGGCCCGCGGCGAGGAGGATGGAGCGGGCCTGGTTGAGGGCGCGGTCCACGAGGCCGTGTTGGATCAGGCGTTTGTAAAAGGTGAGGCTGAGTTTGCGGGCGGTTTTGATGGCCACAGTGCCTTGCATGGCGATGACGGCGGGAACTCCGGCGGTGACGAGTTTGGGGGCAAGGCCGCGGAAGGCGTCGGCGGTGGAGTGGGCGCCGACAGGCGGCGCCTGGGCGGTGTGGCAGGAGGCGAGAAAGATGAGGCGGGGACGGGCCTGGGCCGGTTGGCGGGCGAGCATTTGGACGAGGTCTGTGTCGCGCACGAGTTTGGCGTCGCCGTCGTCGTCTTGGAGGTAGAGGTAGGCTTGTTGGCGGCGGTCGCTGAATTTGCCGTGGCCCAGGTAGTGGAGGATGTGGCAGCCGGGTGTGCCTTGTTGGAGGGCGTCCTCGATGCGTTCGAGGGTGATGGGCGGGTCGAGAAAGTTCAGTTCGACCTCGTTTTCGTCCAGGGCGAGGAAGGCTTGTTCCAGGCTGTTTCGTTCGGCGTCTGTGTCTAGGGCGGGAAGGTCGTGCATTTCTTCCAGGTCGTTGGGGTTGGAGATGGCGGCGAGGACGCGGATGGGGCGTTCTTTGGCGGCGCTGCCCCAGGGCTGGGGGACGGCGAGATAGCGGGAGAAGGGGGTGTCGGCGTTGACGGATAGGGGGGGCTGGGTGGGGGCGTCGTCGGGGCGGAGGAGTTCCCAGGGGATGGTGTGGAGTTCGGGGGCGTCGGCGGCGATGCGGAGGCGGACGCGGCGTTGGATGGACTGGCCGAGGGCTTGGTCCCAAGCGGTGCGGAGGGCGGGGTCGGCGAAGAGGGTGTGGAAGAGGGATTGGCCGTCGTGGAGGGAGTCGCCGGAGGAGGTCCAGGGGAGGATGGAGGCGGGGAGGTGACCTTGGAAGTCTTGGCCGCTGCCGAGGGTGATTTGGATGGGGTAAACGGCGTCTTGACAGGGGAGGATGTGGATTTCGAGGTCTAGGAATTGGTCGGTTTGGGTCATTATGCTCCTTTCAGTTTGGGTCTGTGGCCAACGCGCCCTATCCTACAAGCGCCATTTTTCCTTGGCGGGGGCAGCTTTGCTCGGCGAGAAAATCCAGGAAGGCGTGGATGATGATTTGGGGATCGTGGGTTTTGGCGATGATCTTGGGAGGAATGGGGATGGGGTTGTTACGCAATTCTAGTGTGTACAAGTTGGTCAGTTGGCCGATCGCTGGTGGGAGAGCGGTCAGTTGATTGTGGTCGAGTTTGAGGGATTGCAGCTGGGTCAACTGACTGATCTCTGGCGGGATGGCTGTCAGCCGGTTGTTGATGAGGTTGAGGGATTGCAACCGGGTTAGCTGGCCGATCTCGGGTGGGAGTGATGTGAGTCGATTGCCGATGAGGTTGAGGGCCTGCAAGTGGGTTAGCTGGCCGATCTCTGGCGGGAGGGCGGCCAGTCGATTGCCGATGAGGTAGAGACGTTCTAGTCGAGTCAGCTGGCCGATCTCTGGGGGGAGCGCTGTCAGTTTGTTTTCAAAGAGGATGAGGGATTGGAGTTGGGTGAGTTGTCCGATTTCCCGGGGGAGCACCGTCAGGTTGTTAAAGCCGAGATTGAGGGACTTTAGTCGGGTCAACTGGCCGATCTCTGGGGGGATGGCTGATAGGTGAGTGTCGCTGAGGATGAGGGATTGGAGTTGGGTCAGTTGTCCGATCTCTGGGGGCAGGGCCGCCAGCGGGTTGCATCGAAGTTCGAGTTTGGTCCAGCCTTGGCGGGCGGCGGTTTTGATCAGGTTTAAGAGTTCTTGTTGGTTCATTGGGTGCTCCTTGTGGCGTAAGGTATGAAATGCGATCATTCGTCATTGAGCAAGGCTTGGAAACAGGGATCATCGCGGATGAGGTCAAAGTCGGTCGAGACGCGGGCTCTGCGCTGGTACTGGGCGTCGCGGGCGATGGCTTTTTCTAGCCACGCGCAGGCTTTAGCCGGTTGGTTCTGAAGGGCGTACACTTGTGCCAGGTTGTCGTAGATCAGGGGAAGGGTCAAAAGTTCGGCGGCGCGGGTGTAATCTTGGGTGGCCTGTGGGTAGTCTTGTAGGGTTTTGTAGACAAGGCCCCGGTTGTTATAGGCTTGTCCGAACTGCGGATTCAGGTCGATGGCGCGGTCATAATCGGCGATGGCTTGCTGGTAGTTCTCCAATATTCGGTAGGCGTTTCCCCGACTGTAGTAGGCTTTGGCGTACTGGGGGTTCAGCTCGATGGCCTGACCGTAGGACTCGATGGCCCGCTCGTACTCGTGCATTTTGTAATAAGTGTTCCCCTGGTTGTAGTAGGGTTTGGTGTCTCTTGGGTCCAACTGGATGGCCCGGTCATAGTCGGCGATGGCCTGTTGGTAGTCTTTTAATTCCTGGTAGACGATCCCCCGGTTGTAGTAGGGCAAGGCAAAGTCAGGGGTCAACTCGATGGCCCGGTCATAGTTGGCGATGGCTTGCTGGGTGTCTCCCAACTCGTAGTAGGTGATCCCCAGGTTGTTGTACGCCTCGGCACCCGTGGGTTTGATCTCGATGGCGCGGTTATAGTCCGCCAATGCCTGGTCGTATTCGCCCATATCATTATAGTTGATGCCCCGATTGTTGTATGCCTTGACATACTGGGGGTTGATCTCGATAGCGCGGGTATAGTCCGCCAGTGCTTGGTCGTACTCACCCATATCATGGTAGGTCACCCCCCGGTTGTTGTACGCCTGGGCATACAACGGGTTGAACTCGATAGCGCGGTCATAGTCTGCCAACGCTTGATCGTACTGGCCCATATCATTGTAGTTGACCCCCCGGTTGTTGTACCGTACGGCATTGGGGTCGAGTTCGATGGCACGGTTAAAGTCGGCTTCGGCTTGGGCGTATTCGCTCAGGTGGTTGTAGACGAGTCCCCGGTTGTTGTACGCCACGGCCATATCGGGGTCAAGTTCGATGGCGCGGGTATAGTCGAAAAGGGCTTGATCCAGATCCTCCAATGGTACTTGATAAAGCCAGCCCAAACGAAAGTAGGCGTCGGCTGAGCCTTTCACAGTTTCTTCCTCCTCTAGCATAGCCACGGCTTTGCCAATCACTTGGGCGCTTTCGGCGTATGCTCGTTCGGCATAGTACGATTGACCCAACGCATAGAGGGAGAGAAAGGTGAGCTGGCCCGGTAGGTCTTTGGTTATAAACGTGGCATACTCGCTAGGGGGAACTGCTTTTAGGCCTTTTACTTGACTGATATTCACGTCGGACGCTACAAAGTGTGCTTGCTTGCGATTAAAAAAGTTGACGGTAACGCGCGTACTGGTTTCCTCTCCCCAGATAACGATACTGGCGTCGTAGCGATTGCCGAGAGATCGGGCACCGGCGTGGTCGTCTGCAACCAAACAAGTGGGTTCGACTTGGACACGGAGGTTGGAAAAGTTCAGTTCGTCCCGTACCTTTTCGATACTCCGCTTGATCTCGTTGTAAGATTCGGCGCTGGGCAAGTTTTCAGCATAGTGAAAGGTAGCAATGATGATGAGAATTTCATCCTCGCGTTCCTTGGGAAAGGCGCGCGGCCAGAAACCTTGCAGCAGCAGTCGCTGCCTGATATCGGGAGAGATGGCGCCCGCAATGGCAACGCCCAAAATAAGGACGAGTAGGAAGGCAAGCAGGAGGGCAGGATAAAAGCGCCAGGGGTGTTGTGTGCGCCAATGATTCAGTCGAGCAAAGGGGCTGTGAAAGTGGATGCCGCCTTCGATGTGGGCATGGTCGCCGACGACGCCCACTTGACTGCCGGTGATGGTGGTTGGGTTGGGGGTGTCTGTGTGGTTTTGTTCGGTCATTAGGGTTTCCTTGGTTTGACTAACAGGGATGGCGGCAATCTCCGGTTGTTTGCCCCTCTGAGCGTGTAAATGGCGCGCTATGGAAAGCGCGGCTACAGTGTTGGTTTGTCATTGGTTTGGTGTGGTTGGTGGCGGGAGGCAAAGTGTTCTAGCAGGTAGCGGTGGATGAATATCCAGCCGCCGCCGACACGGCGGAGGAGGATACGCTCAGTCATAGTGTCCAGGTAGGCTACGAGGCGGCGGTCTGCGAAAGGGTAGGGTAGGATGGCCTGCCGTGCCAGCAGCCAGCGGAGGGTGTAGTGTTGGATAACGGTTTCAGCCCCGTAAGTGAGCGATATTCCGAATGAAAAAGAAAGACCCATGGGAATGCCTGCCAGCAGAGCGGCCTTTAAGCCCTCTCCAAAGCGGAAATAAGCCAAGTTTTGAATGGTGCCGAACCAGGGAAGCGTCAATTGGCCATTGAGCTGCCACAAGACCAGGGCAAATATACAGCCGCCAAGTACACCGACTATGAGAAAAGTAAACGCATTGCGGGAGGCGCGGCGAATGCTCTGGTTGGGAGTGGCGCGCACTTGCGTTTCCTGCTGCTTGAATCCGTTGACCAGCCCGCTAAGCAGCCCGGCAATCAGCCCGACAAGCAGCCCGACAAGCAGCCCGACACTCAGCCCGCCAAGCAGCCCGCCACTCAGCCCGAAAATCAGCCCGGCAATCAGCCCGTAACTCAGCCCGAAAATCAGCCCGCCACTACTCAGCCCGCCAAGCAGTTCGTCAATCAGCCCGCCAATCAGCCCGCCAATCAGCGTAACCAACAGAGTGCCGCCAAAACCTAACCCAAACTCGCTACTAATTCCCCCGGCCAGTGCTGATAGTATGGGTATGGCGAATCCGCCGAAAAAGGCGCGGAGGAAACGGTTCAGGGAGAGGGGGGACCAGACGAGTACTTCTTTGAGTTCTATCTGAGGATCATCACCCAGCCCGGCACTCAGCCCGAAAATCAGCCCGGTACTCAGCCCGAAAATCAGCCCGACAATCAGCCCGCCAATCAGCCCGCCAATCAGCCCGCCAATCAGCCCGTAAATCAGCCCGAAAATCAGCCCGAAAATCAGCCCGTAGCGGCGGGCGGAGTCGGATGGGAGCCAGGTGGGTTGGAGGCGCTCGATGTAAAAGATGGATTGTTTGTGCTGGGCCATACGGTGGGCCAGGTTGGACAGCCAGCGCAGTGCCTGGGGTTGGTCGTAGGGGGTGCTTGACGGGAGGGGACGGTGTTGGAAAACGCGGCGGACGTAGGTGGCGAAAAAGTGGCGGCGTTTCTGGTCGAGGGAGGCGTGGGGGTCTGGGCTGGGTTGTTGGCCTGGGCCGCCGTCGCCGTAGGTGAGGGGCATGAGGCTGAGCATGAGGGGGGATTGGGCGAGTTGTTGGAGGTCCGGGTCGTGGGGGAGGGCGGCGCGCAGGTCGCCGGTGGACGGGCCAAACTTGCTCAGGTAGGCGTCCATCTGGGGTAGTTCGAGGGGCTGGACGCGGACGGCGGTGGAGAGGTTGAGGCGGTTGTTGAGTTCTTTATAGTCGGCGGTGCGGCTGCAGACGACGATTTCTGTCGGGCGGTTGGCCGTGAATTGGTTGATGGCGGCGATGCAGTCGTCGCGGTAGGCGGGGTCTACTTCGTCGAGGCCGTCGAGGAGGAGGGTGAGGGCGTTGGCGTCCAGCCAGGCGCGGGTGACGGGGCGGGCTACCTGGTAGGCGATGAAGAGTTCGTCCAGGAGCCAGTCGGCCAGGGGCTGGCGGTCTCGGGCCCAGGATGAGAGGTTGAGGATGATGGGGATGGGGCAGTCGGCGTCTTGTTGGGCGGCGGTTAGGAGTTGTTCGGCCAGTTGGAGCAGGGTGATGGTTTTGCCGCTGGCGGGGTCGCCCAGGATGAGGAGGGAGCGGCCGTGTTCTTGGAATACGGCCCCGATGGGTTTGTCGTGGGGGATGGGCTGGTCGATGGGCTGGAGGGTGAGGTCCCAGGGGCGGCTGACGGCGTCGCGTTTGTATTCGATGCCGAGGGTGATGTAGATGGCGTGGTGGACGGCGTTGTGCAAAAAGCCGTCGATCCAGGTGGATTTGATGTTGAGGAGGAGGTTTTCGCGGTTGCGATGGAGTTGGTCGGGGGGGATGGTTTTCTCTTTGCGGGAGAAGAGGGAGCCAAGGAGGGAGCGGGGGGGCGGGGGCGCAGAGGTGGTGGGGGAATGGATGGTGACGTCTCCTTCCACATTGCCGATTTGGGTGCTGTGGTCGCGGCCGTTTTGGGTGATTTGGGTGGGGGTTTTTTGGTCGTTGGTTGTCATAGGTTAGTCCTCAATTCGGCGCATTGCAGACAATCCGGCGAATTGTCTGCAATTCGTACCGCCGTGGAACGGGCGGTGGTGGGTGGTTGTGTTTTCTTGGGATGGTGTGTGATGGGTCATGGTGTGTTGTCTCCAGGTGTGGGGGTGGTTTCTAGTTCTTGTAGGGCGGATTCGGCCGACGTGCGCATAGAAGGATCGTCGCTTGCTGCAAGGAGATACTCAAAGTCAGCGCGGGCTTTTTGGGTATGGCCGAGGGCCTGGTACGCTTTTCCCCGCCAGTAGTAAGCGTTGTCATATTGGGGATCGAGTTCGATGGCGCGGTCGAGGTCGGCGATGGCGCGCTCGTACTGACCCATCTCGCGGTAGGCAATCCCCCGGTTGTGGTAGGCGATGGCGTCTTGGAGATCGAGTTCGATGGCGCGGTCAAAGTCGTCGATGGCGCGCTCGTACTGGGCCATCTCGGCATAGGCAATCCCCCGGTTGTGGTAGGCGATGGCGTCTTGGAGATCGAGTTCGATGGCGCGGTCAAAGTCGTCGATGGCGCGCTCGTACTGGGCCATTTTGTAGTAGGCAACCCCCCGGTTGTGGTAGGCGATGGCGTATTGGGGATCGAGTTCGATGGCGCGGTCATAGTTGGCGATGGCGCGCTCGTACTGGCCCA
>JAAEPW010001003.1 GCA_024232355.1 Chloroflexota bacterium
CGAAGCCCCGGAGGCGCGCTCATGACCGGTCCGCCGTTGTGGGGTTGGACGGATGGGGGAATCTTCCACTTGTCTGGGCATGGCTCAATCCTCTTCGTGAAGAATCAGATCTCCTGGGGAACCCTCCCCTCTCCCATCTGGGGACTTAAGCCATTGAAAATAGGGGATTTGGTATGTGTCACATTCCCGTGCACACTAAAGCTTGATGACTCCATTTAGCGAGCTCTTTCTCACTGGTAATGCGGAGCTTAGAAAAAGAATCTATTAGCACCATAATGAATAGCTTCAAAAACGGTTTCCACTCGCCTAACTGGTTGCATTTACTGGCGTTGCGAAACGTCGGGCACCATACTTTAGGGCGTTGCGAAACGTCGGGCACCATACTTTAGCCCGGGGCAATCCAGTCATGCGAGCCCATCCGTCAGGTGGAGCTCTGCGCCGGGCCCGAGAGGCACGCCGAGGAGCAGCCAGACCACCAGGAGCAACATCCAGCCGAGCAGGAACGCCACCGAGTAGGGCAGCATGGTGGCGATCAGCGTGCCGATGCCGGCCTTGGAGTCATAGCGCTGGACAAAGGCCACGATCAGGGCGAAGAACGACATCATCGGAGAGATCAGGTTTGTCGAG
>JAAEPW010001004.1 GCA_024232355.1 Chloroflexota bacterium
AGACGGAAACGGGCGTGGATCGTGGCAAGCGGTTTCTTGTATGGCCAAGTGATCAAACGCTATCGCAGAAGACGCACGGTGGGCATCGAATACCGCATGCAATGGGGCAGGTTTGAGGACCTGAAAGCACGGTTGAAGGCACTGGGACTGAGCGGAAAGCTGAACACAGCCTACGTGGAACGGGTGAATCTCACACTGCGGCAAGGGATAGCGCCATTGATTCGTCGCACCTGGGGAACAGCACAGACGCTGGATGGATTGAGGCTGCATTTGGAGTGGTGGAGAGGATACTATCACTTCATCAGACCGCACATGTCGTTGCGGGAGGAGCTTTCACAGCCGATAGCGAGAAAGGGGCGGCAGATTCCCAAGCGCTATCGGGCGCGAACGCCAGCGATGGCAGTCGGAATCACTGCCCATCGCTGGACGGCGAGAGAGTTTCTCAGCTATCCGTTGCCGGAGGCGCTGGGTTAGCACGGGTAGACTCTGAAAAAGCAGGGAAAAACGATAGAACTGCGAACGACAATCGCCATCTTTGTGTCTGTTGATGGTGGAAAATGCTGTGTTTTGGATCTTGGAGCCGTTCCGACAGGTTGCTGGAATTATCAACCATATGCAACGGTAGTACCGGATTGGGATGTCGTCATTCTACCACAAAGTGGGGAAATTGGGCTCTGATATAGAACGGATGTGCTTTTCGGCCATGACAGGTCATTGTTGCAATGCTTTGTCGATCTTTTCTGCCGCG
>JAAEPW010001005.1 GCA_024232355.1 Chloroflexota bacterium
AGTGACACTCCGGCCGCTCGCGTCCGAATAACTTCACCTTCGGATGGGACAATCTCTAACAGGGCACCTGTGGCAATGATGTGAGTGATCAGAAACTCGCCTCTCGCCCCTGGGGTCAGGATGCATCCACGATCCTCGATCTGGAATACGTCTTCGATTTCTGACAACAAGTGTTTCATCTTTCTTTCGCTGAACGATTAGGGTGACACTTCATCAGGAGACGCGCAAGGCGCGGATTCAGATGTCAGTTGTCCATCCTTTGATTGTGACTGATCCCGGCGTCTTTGCACCGCGTCAAGTATTGTTGAACTAACGAGCCCCGTAATCGCAATACCACTGCCCAACGCAAGATGCCAGCATGCGTGCATCATATTGACAGATTCTACAGAAACCACAGTGAGTCCATAGAACGCCCTTTGCTTGAACATATCAGCAAGGCACAGGGCTACTTCTAGCAATGTGAGAAAGAAGGCACACAGTCCGATGCGCCAGGACAGCGAGGCGCAGACTGAAGGTTGTCCTGCCTTGCCTCGTAAACCGACGACAATGCAGATGACAATACCTGCTGTAAACGCCGGTTGAAAAGTGTGACGGCAAGCGTGGCGGTTTAAAAGTGTGACACCCAATAATGACCTTCGATGCAGAAGCTGAGAAGATAGGGTTTTCCCGATTCTCAGACTTACACGGAGGCAGAAGGGTGTACGCACAGATGGAGTTTTGGAACGATATACGTCGTCGGGTCCGTGTGGAGGGCCAGTCCAAGCGCAAGGTGATGCGAGAGACTGGAGTCCACTGGGAGACTTTAAAGAAGATCCTTGGGAACAGTTCGCCGCCAGGCTACCGGTTGAGCCAACCGAGGCCGGAGCCGAAGATTGGCCCATTCCGGGAGCGCATAACCCATATCATAGAGTCCGATAAGGATGTTCATCGGAAGCAACGGCACACGGCCAAGCGGATCTTTGATAGGCTGAAGGCAGAGGGCTACACCGGCGGCTATACGCAGGTAAAAGAGGCCGTTAGGGAGATCAAGAAGACAGGCAGGGAAGTCTTCATGCCGCTCGTTCACCGACCTGGAGAAGCCCAGGTGGATTTTGGGCATGCCCTGGCATGCATAGGCGGGGTCCTGCAAAAGATCGTGTTCTTTGTGATGTGCCTGCCGCATTCAGACGCGGTCTACATCCAGGCTTTCCCCCGCATTTGCACCGAAGTGATGTGGGAGGGACACGTGAGGGCCTTTGCCTTCTTTGGCGGGGTGCCTTGGCGGATTACCTACGACAACGAACGTATTCTGGTTGGCGGCATTCTCAGTGCCCGTGAGAGGAAGCTCACCCATGGGTTCTTGCAGTTGGTAAGCCATTATCTCTTTGACCATCACTTCTGCCTGGTCAGACGTGCCAACGAGAAGGGCGTGGTCGAGTCCATGGTGCGCTACACGCGAAGCAACTTCCTGGTGCCGGTTCCCCAGGTCCGGGACATGAACGAGTTGAACCGTTATCTGGAGCAGCGGTGCCTCGAAGAGCTATCCAGGCAGGTGCGCGGCAAGGATGCCCCCAAGTCTGTTTTGCTCCGAGGCGACCAGAGAGCCTTCAGACCGTTGCCTGATGAGCCTTTTGAGGCATGCCGACAGCTCTCCACGACCTCGGACTCACTCTCACTGGTCAGGTTCGATAGCAACCGCTACTCCGTGCCGGTCGACTACGCCCACAACATGGTTGTGGTCAAGGGATACTGCGACCGTGTGGAGATATGCCGGGGATATGAGCTGATAGCCTCCCACGACCGACTCTGGGGCAAGGAGGATGCGAGCTTCGAACCTCGTCACTATCTGCGATTGCTCGAACGTAAGCCCGGAGCTCTTGATCATGCCCGTCCACTGGAGGACTGGGAGCTGCCGGAGTGCTTTGGCGTGTTGAGACGTCGCCTGGAGGCCGAGTTGGAAGGAGAAGGTACCCGGGAGTACATCCGGGTGCTCCGGTTGCTGGAGAAGCACGCGATAACTTCCCTAAAGGCTGCGATCGAACAGGGATTACAGATCCATGCCCACAGCCGCGATGCCATAGCCCAGTTCCTCTTCCCTCAGGAAGAGTGGCGACTGACAACATTCAGTCTCGATGGCCATGAGCATCTGCGGGCAGTAAAAGTGGCCACATCGGACATCACTGCCTACAACGAACTACTGGCCTGTGCAGGAGGTGAGCGATGAGCAAGGACAAGCCCACCGTACTGCTGGAGCATTATCTCAAGGAGCTGAAGCTACCTACCTTCCAACGGGAGTACAAGAAGATAGCCGAGCTCTGCGGGCAGGATGGCTGCGACTACCAGACCTTCCTCCTGCGCCTGGTCGAACGGGAGGTGCAGGATCGAGAGATCCGTGCCCGTGAGCGGAGGATAAAGGCGGCCAAGTTTCCGGTAATTAAGACTCTCGACAGCTTCGATTTCAAGGAGCAGCCGTCGATTAACCAACCCCTTGTTCGGGAGTTGCTCAGTTCGGAGTATATCGACAAGCGTGAGAATGTGCTCCTGATCGGCAACAGCGGAACAGGCAAGACTCACTTGGCCACCGCTATCGCCTTCGCCGCCTGTCAGCAGGGACGGAAGGTCCGGTTCTACTCCGCAACAGGCATGGTGACAACGCTCCTGGAGCGCCGGGAGGAGCGTCAACTCGAACGGTTCAACCGTCAGTTGGAACGCCTTGAACTGCTCGTTCTTGACGAGTTGGGCTACATACCCTTCTCAAAGGCTGGTGCAGAACTCCTCTTTGAGGTCATTAGCCGAGCGTACGAGCGCACCAGCCTGATCGTGACAACCAACTTGCCCTTCGAGAACTGGACCGATGTGCTCGGCACCCAACGCCTTACCGGTGCACTCCTGGATCGATTGACCCACAGGATCCATATCCTCGAAGCCAATGGCGAAAGCTACCGATTGCGTGAATCGAAAAGACGTGCAAAACGAAAACCCACGAAAGGAGGCAATAAGGAATAAACAGGATGCTCGCCCCGCCGGCGCGTCGCCCCCATGGGGGCGCAGGCAGGGAAGCAGACTCTTACCAATAATCTCAAAAGGTTGACCTCTGCCACTCGCAGGGGTATCTGTTAATCAGGTGTCACAGTTTTCAACCGGCGCCTGCTGCACTTTTCAACCGGCGTCCACAACCCACATCTTTGTCGTCAGCTACTGACGTCTGCTGTTGCCAGGGATTATCGAGGACCGCACAGCCTTCATTGACACCCCCGCAGCCTGGGCGTACGATCGTGATTAGTTACATGGGGCTACAACGGATGTGCAAGTGGCATTGCCTATCGGATTGCACGCCGCTGAGCCTATTGTTGGCGGAGAATCATGAAACAGCAACTTAGCTTGCGCGTATCACTCGTCTCCATCTTCGCCGGGGTTGCTTTTGTCATCGGGCAAACAGGTGTTGACGGCCATGCAGCCGATAATGCTGGGCCTCGCATTGTGACGGATGCAGAGATACAGAAAGCCAGACGAGCAGAGGAACTCAAGAACAGGCAGGAAGTCGATCAACTCGTACGACAGACGCTTGCCGACCTAGAGAATCCCGATCCGAAGAAGCGATTATCAGCAGTGAACTGCTTGTCTGGGTGGCCAATCGCCGAAGCCAATAAGGACGCGGTCATTACTGGACTCATGGGGGTGCTTGATG